>DATEFR010000435.1:0-2024 GCA_035280545.1 Burkholderiaceae bacterium
GACATGAGCGGCGCCTGGAAGCGTGCGAAGCACGCTGGAAGGCGTCCGCTCGATGGAGGGGTTAGGCTGCGGCCGCAGCGTCACGTGCGTCATAGAGAAGACCTGGCGACAGGTTAGGTGACATGAGTATGCGTGCAATGGCCGCAGCCGTTTCGGCAGGCGACGCGAGATGGTCGCTCGCAAGACGCTCTGCAAATCTCGGTGCGGCCGGAAAGACCTTCGGATCGGCCATGCTGGCAACGACGTGCATCTCAGTTCGAACGACCCCGGGATCGATGCTGACTGGAATAAATGGATCGGCGTTGCCAGCTTGCTCAAGTGCGAGAGTTCGAACGTACGCCTCCATTCCCGCTTTCGCTGCGCAGTAGAGAGACCATCCGGCGAGGCCGTGCTGTGAGACGCCGGCGGTAATGTTCGCGACGACCTTGCGACACGCTGCCTGTTGAAATTGTGCAATCGCGGCAGAAATGAACAGCACGGCAGAGGTCAGGTTGGCACTGACGTTGCCGCAAACAAGCTCGGGCGTACTTGTGCTCGTGGGGCCAATCGGTGCAAGCGTCGCGGCATTGCTTACAACAATGAGCTCACTCAGTCGGCCACGGTCTGCCTGTTGGAGCCTCGCGGTGATCGATGACCACGTCAAGGCTGGTGACGAAAAGTCCGTCGCGACCGAATGGGGCCAGGGCGCAGACCGTGAGAATTCAATCAACTCGAAGCCGCGAGCCTCGAGCTCGACTCCGAGTGCATGCCCGATGCCGCGAGAACCACCTGAGATGACCGCGAGCCGCATGTTGTGGTTCTCTGGCCTAACGTGATATCAACACCAACGAAGCTTGCCACAGCTAGCAAACTGCGCCCACAACCGACCAGAACTAGCCATCACTGGATTCCATCTATGGCAAGTCCTTCTCGCCGTAGCCGAACGACTATGGGACCCGGCCCACGACAAAACCGCACTATCAATCCCCCCTGACCACCCGCGCGATCGCACGCGCAAGCTCGTCGCGGCTGTACGGCTTGCGCAGCAGCTCCCAACTCGGCGGCGAATCGCGGTCGGCGTTGAGCAGTTCCGCCGAATATCCCGACATCAACAGGATCGCCAGCTTCGGAAACCGCTGCTGCGCCTGCGCCGCGAGTTCGGTGCCGCGCAGGCCCGGGCCGAGTGCGATGTCGCTGAGCAGCAGGTCGAAGTGCGCGTCGGGTCCGAGTGCGAGCAGGGCTTGCTCGGCGTTCGCCGCCACCGTGACCTGGCAGCGCAGCGTGTCGAGGAATGTGCGGACGACGTTGCGCACTTCGCTGTCGTCTTCCACGAGCAGCACGCGCAGCCCTCCGGGCACCGCCTCGCCGGCGCCGTCGTCGGCCTCGTCGGGCTCCTGCGCTTCCCACGGCCGCGGAATGTAGAGCGTGACGGTCGTGCCATCGCCGGGCGTGCTGTCGATCGAGACGGTGCCCTTGGACTGCTTGACGAAGCCGTACACGGTGCTCAGGCCCAGCCCGGTGCCGCGTCCCGCGTCCTTGGTCGTGAAGAACGGCTCGAAGGCGCGCTCGCGGACCGACTCGGGCATGCCGGTGCCGGTGTCGGCGATCGCGATCGCGACGAAGCGCTCGTCCGGCGCGCTCGGGTCGTCGAGATCGCGCCGCAGCTCGGCCGACAGTGCCCGGCTCGCGCCGGCCCGGAACTGCAGGCGGCCGCCCTCGGGCATCGCGTCGCGTGCATTGATCGCGATGTTGAGCAGCGCCGACTCGAGCTGACCCGGGTCGGCCAGGACCGGCGGGCAGTCCGGCGCCACTTCGACCTCGATGCGGATGCGCTGGTCCAGCGTGCGGCGCAGCATGTCCGAGAGCGAGCGCAGCAGCGTGCCCACGTCGACCTGGGTCGGCTGCAGCACCTGGCGGCGCGAGAACGCCAGCAGCTTGCTCGTGAGTTCCGCGCCGCGCCGCGAGGCACGCGCGGCCGCACCGACCAATTGCCGCGCGTAGTCATCGTCGGCGAGTGCGGGCAGTTCGTCGAGCACCTGGAGGTT
>DATEFR010000436.1:0-9379 GCA_035280545.1 Burkholderiaceae bacterium
ACCGGCTACCTTGCCGGCGCCGACCCGCAGCATCCGCACGCGAGCCCGCTGTACGCCGACTTGCGCGGGCTGCCGCCGATGCTGGTGCACGCGGCCGAGCGCGAGGCAATGCGAGACGACTCGACCCGCCTCGTCGAACGCGCCCGCGATGCCGGCGTCGAAGTCGAATTCCGGCTGTGGCCGGTCGTGCACCACGACTGGCAGATGTTCCAGCGCTTCATTCCGGAGGCGCGGGAGTCGCTGCGCATCGCGGCGGCGTTTTTGCTGCGGCGCGTGTGAGGTTCACGCGTCGAATCGCGTTCGCATTGCCTCGTCGACAAGCTTCGATGCGGCAGCGGGCCGCACATTCGCATTCGTCTCCAACATTCGCGCATTCCACAGCCCTGTGGATGCGCCCTCCCCCTGGCCTTCCTAGACTCCCCCGCACACGACAGACCAGGAGGTGTCGGCGTGCTGATCTTCACCAACCGGACCTTGCGCAACGGCACCGACGCATCCGTCTTCACTCCAAGTTTTGCGCCGGGCAGCACCCAACTTGGATTGGCGTCCGTGCAGCGGGCTGCCGGTGCCGCCGCCGGTTGGACCGTGTCGGACCCGCAAGCGGCGATCTCCGATGCGCAGGGGGTGGAGGCACTGCTGCCGCTGTTCCGGGGGCGACGCTCGCTGCTGGTCTACCTGCATGGCAACAACAACACGCCGGAGGCCTGCTTCGAGCGTTGCGCGCTGCTCGAGTCGTTCTACGACCTCGAGGTCGTCGGCTATTCGTGGACGTCCGAAGGTTTGTTGTCCGACGGCTCGGACCTGCCGGGCGTGCAGCCCGACGGCACGGGCGACGAGACCGACCTGCGCAGCGTGCGCGCCGGCAATCGAACCGAGGGCGGCATCCAGCGGCGCATCCGCCGCTATCGCCAGGCCAAGACCAACGCGCAGGACTCGGTGGACGCGCTGGCCCGCTTCCTGCGCCTGCTGGCCATCGCCCGGCTGCAGGCCGACGCGCGGCCTTTCAGCGTGGCCGCGCACAGCCTGGGCGCGCACTTCCTGCAATACACGCTCGAGGTGCCCAGCGCCGGGGAGTCGCTGGCCACCGCGCACAACATCGTGCTGCTGGCGGCCTGCGTGCGTGCCGCCGGGCATCGCGACTGGCTCGCGAAGGTGCGGCCCAAGGGCCAGGTCTTCGTCGCCTACAACAAGGCCGACTCGGTGCTCTTCGGCGCCTACATCGCCGATGGCGGCCAGGTGAAGCTGGGCGCCGATCCGGGGCCCGAGCTGCTGCAGTCTCCCGCCGTGCGCTACGTCAGCTTCAGCCACGCCGAAGTGGGCTTCGGCGGCCACGGCTATTTCGTCATGGACGGGATGCCGGGCAAGACGCACCGGCTGTTCGAGCGCGTCTTCGGGTCCTCGCGCGACATCGAGCTCGACGAATATCCGCGCCAGGTCTATCCCGTCGGCTGCGACGCCGACGGGCTGACCTGCTACATGGCCGCACCGCGCGAGGTGGACGGTGGCGGCTGAACTGTCGACATGCGTCTCACGCGATGCCGCCCACCGCCATGATCGGCGGCAGGCACGACAGCGTGCGCACCAGATCGACGATGCTGCGCGCGCCGGTCTTGGCCCGGATGCTGCTGATCTGGCTGCGCACCGTCGACAACGCCACGTCGTAGCGGCGCGCGAGTTCGCGCGGCGACAAGCCTTCCTTGAGCCCGCGCAGCAGGCGGACCTCGGCCGGCGTCAGCGAACACGCGCGCCCGTAGAACTCGATGGCCAGGCTGGCGCACGGCGTGTCCATCCCGAACATGACCAGCACGGGATCGTCCGGTCCGCCCGAGGCGTCGCGCCACAGCGGCACCACGGCCAGCAGCAGCCTATCCGCGCCGTGCACGAGCTGGACCATGCCCCAGCGCCCGTCCTGGGCCTTGGCCACCGCGCGGAGCAGCTCGACCTGGTGATGCCGCTGGGCCAGGGTCAGCCGGTCGTCGTCCAGGCTCAACATCGAATGCCGCGCGCAACCGCGCCGCGCCGCCTCGTTGGCCAGCCAGACCTGCAGCTGCGGCCCCACCAGGAGCACGCCGAAGTGCACGTGATCCAGGATGTGCTGCGCAATGTGCGACCCGAAGCTCCCGTCCGGCAGGTCGGGCAGGCTGCGCGCGACGATCGCGGACTCGGTGCGCGCTGCGGAATAGGGAGCGGGGGCGAAAAGAACGTCTTCCATCTGCGCTCTCCATGGCGCCGGACCTTCCGGCGGGAGCCGCACTGTCGACCTGAACCCGTTTTCAGGTCTTTGGGACGACGCTGAAAGTTTTTTCGACCCGTGCAACAGCCCTTGCGGCTTGTGGCGCGGAAACTGGCGTGGCACCATGCTTCGCGCAGCAGGTGCCGGTCGATTAGGGCAGGAGGCGATCTCACCATGACTGATACCCAAACCGGGCGCGGCTTTTGCCTCGTCATGCAGCTGCGGGACCCGAGCGAGCTGCTCGAGCTCATGCAGAAGCTGGAGCAGGGCAAGGGGCCCATCCAGCAGGCTCTCGGGACGCTCGACTACGTGCACTACGCGCGCTTCCTTCCGCTGTTCCGGCAGGGCGTGCTGCTGATCGTGACGGAGTTCGACGGCGAACCGGGAGACTACGTCATGGACTTCGCCGCCGTGCTGAACAACGAGTTCAGCATGATCCTGGGGTACATGACCGATCACCCGCCCCTGCCGGTGGCCGACCATCCCATCGAGTTCTGGGACTACGTCAAGCGCAACTCGCGCATCAACGCGGAGACGCCGTTCGACGACCCGTTCAGCCCGTACCCCGACAAGTCGGTGCTCGACATCGTGGGCCCCGGCCGGCGCAAGACGCTGCCGCCGGCGCCGAAACCGGCTCCTGTCGACATCGATCTGTGCGACGTGCAAGCGAACGTGCTGCTCCGCTACCGCGCACCGCGGGCGCATCACGTGTTCGTTCGGTTCCCGGACGACGCACGTGCTGCGAGGGCCGCCGTGCAAGGCCTCCTCGAGGCGACGCCGCACGTCACGTCGACGGAGGAAGCCCGCAAGGCCGGCTATTGCCTCAACCTGGGCTTCACGCACAAGGGGCTGGAGGCGCTCGGGCTCTCCGGCGGCACGCTGGGCGATTTCCCACAAGCGTTCCGCGAAGGTCCACGCGAACGGGCGGAACGGCTCGGCGACGTGGGCGACGGCGCTCCCGAGAACTGGCGCATCGGCGGCTATCGCGCCGACCCGGCGGGCTCGCACGGGCCGGACGATCCGCATGCCATGCTGTCCTTGTACGCCCCGCGCGACGACATCGAGAAGCTTCTGGCCGGGCTGCGGGAGGTGCTGAAGGCGAGCGGCGTGACGCTCGTCGGCGAGCAGCCGGCCGCGTCGCTGGGGGCCGGCAAGGTGCACTTCGGCTACCGTGACGGGCTTTCGCAGCCGCGCATCGCCGGCATCGCCGATCCCGAGCGGACCGACCAGCAGCCCGCATTGCCGCCAGGCGACTTCCTGCTCGGCGACGAGTACACCAACTCGCGCGGCGGCCGCTACATCGGCCGGCTGCCGTCGCGGCTGGTCCGCAACGCGACCTACGTCGCGCTGCGCTTGATCAGGCAGCAGGTCGGCGCTTTCGAGACGCTGCTGGACGACGTCGCCGTCAGGCACGACATCGATCCGGAGCTCGTGGCCGCAAAGCTGATGGGCCGCTGGCGCGACGGGTCGCCATTGATCGACTATCCCGAAGCGCCGGGCGGCGGCGCGCCGTTGACGGCCGCGCAGCTCGATGGCTTCGACTACATCGGCACTCACGGCCACGCCGATGACAACGCCGGGCTGCGCTGCCCGATGGGCTCGCACACGAGGCGGCTGAATCCTCGGGGGGGCATGGCCGTCGGCGTTCCGTGGGGCAAGCGCGTCCTGCGCCGCGGCATGCCCTACGGCACGGCGGCCGACGACGAATGCGGACTCGTGGGCCTGTTCCTGTGCGCAGACCTGGAGTCGCAGTTCGAGTTCCTGCAGCGCGTGTGGGCCAACAAGGACCTGTCCGCACCCGGCCTGCGCGGCACGCGCGATCCCATCATCGGCAGCCGAACCGGCGACACGCCGTTCCGCTTCCGCCCGACGGACAAGGCCGAGGAAGTCACGATCAGCGTGCCGCCGCTCACGCGCACGGTGGGCAGCCTCTACCTGCTGATGCCGGGCATGGCCTCGCTGCGCTGGATCGCGAACGAAGGCTGGAACACGGAGCACAAACCGGGAATCGATCTTGCGAAGTTCGATCCGACATCGGATGAGTTTCGACGCAACCCCTATCCGACCTACGAGGCGTTTCGCCGCGAGGCACCGATCCACTTCGTCGACCTCTACCAGAGCCACTGGGTCTTCAGCCACGCGCTCGTGAAGCAGGTGGTGTCGGACAAGAAGGACATCTTCCTCAAGCCCGGCAAGGACCGCGCGCAGGAGCGGCGGCCGTTCAGCGTCGCCGAGCAGTTCGGCGACGGCCTGTTCTTCATGGACCCGCCGCGGCACACCGAAGTGCGCGCGATGATGGAAGAAGCCTTCGCCGCGGCGATCCAGGACGCGGGCCGCCGCGCGCGCGAAATCGCGGAGGAGCTGCTCGATGCGCTGGCGACGACGCCCGAGCCCGACATGGTGCAGCGGTTCGCCAACCCGCTGCCCACGCGCGTGTTCATGGACATCATGGGCATCCGCTGGCCGAAAGCCGTCGGCGAGAACGTCGACGGCCCGGTCGTCGACATCTGGGTGCGCGAGGCCCTGAAGGCGCACAGCCCTGTCGCGGGGCTGCAGGAGAAGCTGGGCGGCGGCACGGCTGCGATGGCCTTGCGCGCCTACTTCCTGGCACTGGCCCGCGAGCCGGGCATCCCGACCTGCGCCCAGGCACCGTCGCTGATGGCCGGCATGCAGCGGCACACCGGCTGCCCGGCCTCCGCGCACCTGATGGATACGCACGAGGCGATGAACACCGCGGTCCAGTTCTCGCTCGGCGGCTACCTGTCGACCGAGTTCCTGATCACGACCGGCCTGCGCAATCTGCTGCTGTCGGGGCAGTGGGCGAAGCTGAAGGCCGACCGCACGCTGCTCCCGCAGGCGGTGCACGAGATGCTGCGCTACGACGCGCCGTTCCAGATGGCCGATCGCTGGGTCGCGCAGGACACCGAGCTGGTCGACGGCAACTTCCGCTACCCGTTCAAGCGCAACGACAAGGTCACCGTCGTCTACGGATCGGCCAACCGCGACCAGCTCTTTCCGAAAGCCGACACCTTCGACGTCGGGCGCCCGATCAACGACACCGACAACTTCGGCTTCGGCCACGACATCCACTACTGCATCGGCGCGCCGTTGGCGCGGGCGGTCGCGGCGGCGGCCTTCAGCGCGCTGCTCGATCGCTACGACCTGCCGGAAATCGTCGAAGCGAACGACTGGCTGCCGGACCCCTACTTCCGATCGCTGCAGTCGCTGAAGGTGCGACTGCGATAACCGGGTGCCCGCACTGCCCTCGACACCTTCCGTCACCCCGATCCTGTGTTTCGGCGACGCCGAGCTGGATCGGGTGGCCCGTGAATTGCGCATCGGCGGCAAGCATTCCGCGCTGGGGCCGCGCGGCGTCGGCCTGCTGACCGTTCTGGTGGAGAACCGACACCGCGCGATACCGAAGCACGAACTGCTGGATACCGTCTGGCGCGGCGTGATCGTCGAGGAGAACAACCTGCAGGTGCAGGTCTCGACGCTGCGCCGCCTGCTGGGCCCGCAGGCGATCGCCACGGTGCCCGGCCGCGGCTATCGATTCATGCTGCCGGTCGCCGGCGACGCCGAACCGGCCCGCGATGCGCCGTTGGCGTTGCGCCATATCCCGCCGCCGGCGGTCGAGGGCAACCTGCCGGAATACCTGCCGGAGCTGTACGGCCGCGAGCTGGACCGCGCCGCCGTGCAGGCGCTGGTCGAGGATCACGCACTCGTCACGATCGCCGGCCCGGCCGGGATCGGCAAGACACGCCTGGCGCTGGAGGTCGCGCGCACGCTGCCGCACACCGGCGCCGACGGCGTCTGGATGGTCGAGCTGTCGCCCCTGAACGATGCGACGCTCGTGCCGCAGACGATCGCCCAGGCGCTGCGGCTGACGCTCCCGGGTCTGCGCGAACCGGCCGAAGAGCTCGCGGGCGCGCTGCGCGGCCGGGCCATGCTGCTCGTGCTCGACAACTGCGAGCACCTGACGGATTTCGTCGGCCCGCTGGTCGATCGACTGCTGCGCAACGACGGGCGACTGCGCATCCTCGCCACGAGCCAGGAACCGCTGCGGGTGAACGGCGAGCACCTGTATCGCCTGGCGCCGCTGTCCGTACCGGCGGCCGACGCGCGGATCACGGACCCGGGCGCGTACGGCGCCGTGCGCCTCTTCGTGGAGCGCGTGCGGGCCCTGGCGCCGCAGTTCGGCGCGGACCCCGCGCACATGGCCCAGATCATCGACATCTGCCGGCGCCTGGACGGCATACCGCTCGCGATCGAGTTGGCCGCCGCGCGTGTGCCCGTGCTGGGCGTCGCGGGCGTGCGCGAGCGGCTGGGGGAGCGCTTCCGCATCCTCAGCGGCGGCTCGCGCGTGGCACCCAAGCGCCACCAGACCTTGCGTGCCGCGATGGACTGGAGCCACACGCTGCTCGAGGCCCCGGAACGCGCCGTCTATCGCCGCCTCGGCGTGTTCGTGGGCAGCTTCTCGCTCGAAGCCGCGCAGGAGCTCGCGGCCTCCCCCGACATCGACGCCTGGGCCGCGCTCGAGCACCTCAGCAGCCTGGTCGAAAAGTCCCTGGTGATCGCCGAGGGCGAGCCGCGCCCGCGCTACCGCATGCTCGAATCGACGCGCGAGCACGCGCTCGAGCAGCTCGCGGCCGCCCACGAGACGGACGCCTGGCTCCGCCGCCACGCGCTGGCGACATGGCACGCGCTCGAGCAGGCCATCAAGGAACGGCGCACCGATCTCGTGCTGGCCGAAATGGGCAACGTGCGCTGCGCCTACGAGCATGCGCGCGGCCGGCTCGGCGATGCGGCCGCGGCCGTGGCGCTCGCCACGCTGCCGTCCATGGTGCTCGCGGTCGAAGGCGCGGTGCAGGAAGCACGCCAGCGGCTGCTCGACGTCGAACCGCTGGTCGACGCGACCCTGCCGCTCGCGCTGGCCGCCCAGTACTGGCAGTGGTACGGCCGCATCGGTCTCGGCGGCCGACTGCCGCCCTCGCGTTGCATCGAGGCGTTCCAGAGGGCGGAGCGGATCTTCGTCGAGCTGCGCAACCCGCGCCATGTCCACGCCTGCCGACGGCACGCCGCCGAGGCGATGCTCGATGCTGGCGATCTCGAAGGGGCCGCCGCGGCCCTCGCACGGGCCCGCGCGATGGAGGGCGACGCCTGGCCCCTGGCCGACCGCATGCGGCGATTGCGCGTCGAAGGTCTGTGTTTCGGCAAGGCCGGCCGCATCGACGAGGCCCTGCAGACCACGTCGCAGGCGCTGGACATGGCGCAGGCCGGCACGATAGACCGCTACGAACTGGTGCTGCTCGACGACATCGCGCGCATGTACCTGGAAGCCGGGCATGCGCATGACGCAGCCGAGCGCTACCGCACGCTGGCGGCGCGAGCCCGGCGCGCGCCCAACGCCGGCCTCACGCTGTCCAACGCGCTCGCCGGCCTGATCGCGGCACTCACCGCCGACGACGAGCTGGAAGCCGCCGAGACGCTGGCGCGCGAGGCGCTGCCCGCGCTGACCCGCTCCGGGATCCTGGTCGCGCGCGCCGACATCCTGGCGTGGCTGATGGCGCGCCTGTCGCGGCATCAGCTGGCGGCGCGGCTGCTCGGCGCGTCGGAACATTTCCGCAGCGCCTGCGAGACGGTGCGCGATGTGATCGAGCAGCGCTGCCGCGAGCAGGCGTTCGCGCTGCTGCGTGCCGCGGTGCCCGAGGAGCGCCTCGCAGCCTGGCAGGCGCTGGGTGCCGAGCAGAGCGAGGACGAGCTGGCGAGTGCGCTTTCGATGCGCGAGCCGGCGGCGTAGTCAGGGCAAGCCAGGCTACGGCGGGCCTGAAAATTGCCTTACAGTCAGCTCATCTGACTGGAACTGCATTTCCATGACTGCTCCTCTCCCGGCCGACAGCTGGGCAGGTCGCTTCGCCGGCCTGCCGGTGCTGCAGCAAGTCGCGGCGCGCATGCCGAGCATGCCCGCGGCGATGGTGCGCATGGGGCAGGCGGTGCTGGCGCACCCGTTCCGGGCGGCGACGCTGAACATCGACGAGTTCGCCGGCGAGGTGTCGGTGTCCATCGCCACCGCGAATCGTTTTGCACGCGCCCTGGGCTTTGCCGGTTATCCGCAGTTCCGCACCGAGCTCGCGCGCGGCTTCGAAACGGTGCTGGCACCGGTCGAGAGCCTGCGCAGCAATCTGCGCCAGACGGCGAGCACGCAGCAGGCGATGGCCGCATCGCTGCAGGAGACGCTCGTGAACGTCCAGCGCACGGTCCAGGCGCTGCAGCGCCAGCCGTGCGACCAGGCCGTCAAGCTGATCGCGCGGGCCGACCAGGTCCTGACGCTGGGCTGGGGCAGCAGCGCGTACCTGGCCGGCCTGCTGCAGCACGAGCTCGAGAACTACTGCCCGAACATCGCCAGCGTGGCCCAGGCGAGCGGCCCTTCGCATGCGGCGCGACAACTGGTCAAGCGTGGGCCGCGCGATCTGGTGATCGCGCTGGCGTTCCCGCGCTATGTCGAGGACACGGTCGTGCTGACGCGCCTTGCGCGCGAGCGCGGCGTCAAAGTCCTCGCGCTGACCGACGAGCCCACGTCGCCGCTGGTGCCGCTGGCCGATGTCACGCTGTATGCGCATGTCAACCGGCAGATCGCGTCGACCTCGAACGCCACCGTGCTCGCGCTGATCGAAGCGCTGACGGCCGCGCTCGCGCGCCGCACCGACGGCGCGGTCGATCGCGCGGCGCAGATGTCGCACGCCGTGCTGCCCTGGCTGCAGGTGGAGCGCGGCAACAGCAGCGGCACCTCGGCGCCCAGCCGGGCGGCGACCGGCACGCGCCGTCGTCGCGTCACCGCATGATGATGACCATGCCAGTGCCGGCCGGGCCGATGAAGACGCCGATCGTGGCCATCCACGGCGGCGCCGGCACGCTCGCCCGCGCCTCGATCTCGCCCGCGCAGCTCGCCCGCTACCGCGCCGCGCTGGACGAGATCCTGCGCGCCGCCCAGGCGATGCTCGCCGGCGGTGCGAGCGCACTCGAGGTGGTCACCGACGCGGTGCGCCGACTCGAAGAGTGCCCGCTGTTCAACGCCGGCCTCGGTTCGGTCTACACCGCCGAAGGCCGACACGAGCTCGATGCCTGCGTGATGCGCGGCAGCGACCT
>DATEFR010000437.1:0-4631 GCA_035280545.1 Burkholderiaceae bacterium
CTACGCCGCCGATGGCCGTGCCGCCGCCTGCGTCGGGCACCGCGCCTGCCGTGGCGGCCGCGGATGGCGCACCCAAGTCGCCGCCGCGCACCGAGCCGCCGACGCCGGTGAAGGACCGCCTCGCGCGCAGCGTCGTCGCGATGTTCGACGACAACAAGGACCGGCGCATCGTCGCGACGACCAGCCTGGTCGTCGACCCCGACGACTTGTCCGACGCGATACCGCTCGCGGTCGAGCGTGCGCTGGCCGCGCTGCGCCGGACACCGCCGCTGCCGGCACGCGAATCGTCGGGCGTCGTCAACACGCTGGTGCTGCTGCAAAGCGCGCTGCCCGGCACGCTGGTCGGCAACCGGCGGGCCATCGAGGAACTGCTGGCCGCCGCCGACGATGCCGGCGACTACACACGCACGCAGGCCGCGAAGGTGCGCGACCGGCTGCAGCAGGCCGCGAAGGCCAAGCCGGTCGGGTATCTGCAGATCGCGGGCGAAGCGCAGCGCCCGCTGGCCGAGAAGATCAGCGAGTGGCTGCGCAACTTCGGTTATGCAGCCCCGGCGATCGAGGTCGTCGGCACGCGAGCACCGGCGAAGACCGAGCTGCGTGTGCAGGGCAAGAGCGACCGCTCGTACGCCCGCTGGCTGACCAAGGTCGTCGCCACCGTGACCACGACGCCGCCGACGGTTCGTGTGCTGCGCAACGCGAACCCGCCGGTCGACACCTACGAGATCTGGCTGGGGCGCGATCTGTGCGTGGCCGACGGGACGATGGCGGCCGGCTGCACGTCATGACCTCATTGCGCGTGCCACAGCACCGCAAAGAAATGGCAGGTGCTGCCGCCCAGCACAAACAGGTGCCAGACGAAGTGCGCATAGCGCAGCTTCGAATCGAACATGAACACGACCGCGCCCAGCGTGTAGGCGACCCCGCCGGCGATCAGCCAGGCGAGCCCGCTGCCCGGCATGCGCGCGACCAGCGGCGCTGCCGCGATGACCGCGAGCCAGCCCATCGCGACGTACAGCGCGGTCGACCACAGCAGGTGCTGCAGCCGGTTCAGCAGCTTCGCGGTGACGCCGACGACCGCCATCGTCCAGATCGTCGCGAACAGCGACCAGCCCCAGCTGCCGCGCAGCACGCCCAGCACGAAGGGCGTGTAGCTGCCGGCGATGAAGACGTAGATCGCCGCATGGTCGAGCCGGTTCAGCCAGGCCTTGAAGCGGCCGCTGGGCCAGGCGTGGTACAGCGTCGAGACACCGTACAGCAGCATCATCGAGCTCGAGAACACGCAGGCCGCGACGATGTTCAGCGTCGTGCTGCGTGCCGGCGCGAACGCGAGCAGGATAGGCAGCGACGCGATCGCGAACGCGAAGCCGATGCCGTGGCTGATCGCGTTGGCGATCTCCTCGCCCAGCGTCTGCGCCCGTTCGGCGAGGGTGGTCGCGGCGGTCATGCGAGAGGTCCTTTCTTCTTCGTGTTGTGCGGGCCGGCCGTGGCGGTATCAGCGCCCGCCGGTCGTATCGAGGACCGAGCCGGTCGTGTAGCTCGAGGCGTCGGAGAGCAGCCAGACGATGGCCTGGGCGACCTCGTCGGCACTGCCGGCGCGTTGCATGGGCACCAGCGGGGCCATCTGCTTCGCGCGGTCCGGCGTTCCGCCGGAGGCGTGGATGTCGGTCTCGATGATGCCCGGGCGCACCGCGTTGACGCGTATGCCCTCGGCCGCGACCTCTTTCGCCAGGCCCATCGTGAACACGTCGATCGCGCCCTTCGCGGCGGCGTAGTCGACATACTGGCCCGGCGAGCCGATGCGCGCCGCGGCCGAGGAGAGGTTGACGATCGCGCCGCCGCGGCCGCCATGCCGCGTCGACAGCCGCTTCACCGCTTCGCGCGCGCAGAGGAAGCTGCCGAACACGTTGATCGCGAACATGCGCTGCAGCCGCGCGACGCCGATCTCGTCGACGCGGGCGCCGAGGTCGACCACGCCGGCGTTGTTGACCAGCCCATACAGCGGCGGCAGTTCACGGTCCATCGTGGCGAACATGGCGAGCACCTGCGACTCGTCGGCGACGTCCCCTTGCACGGCAATTGCCGTGCCACCCGCGTCGCGGATCTGCGCGACCACCGCCTGCGCGGCCTGCGCATCGCGCGCGTAGTTGACCGCGACGGCCCAGCCGCGCTGGGCGCACAGCCGGGCCGCGGCCGCACCGATGCCGCGGCTGCCGCCGGTGATCAGCACGGTGCGCGTGTAGTCCACGGAGGCGGGTGTCGTCATGGTGGGGCTCAATCGTCCTCGCGGGTGCTGCCGTCGTCGCCGCCCGATGCGGCGCTGTCCTTGGCTTTCCTGTCCAGTGTCGCCTTCAACGATGTCAGGCCGTCGACAAGGCGTTCGGCCGGCACCGGCCGGGCCAGCCGCAATGCGGGCGGGAACAGGTGGTTCATGTACAGCTCGTCACCGAGCTGATCGGTGCGTTGCTCGTTGAACCACATCGTCACGATGATGCCGGCCACGGCGCCGCCCACGGCCATCCAGCGCAGCAGGCGGTGCTTGGCCGGCTCGACCGCGAGCAGATGGAAGTACAGCGCCGCCGCGCCGACGACGAACACGCCGACGAAGGCGAAGTCGGTCAGCCAGGTCCACGACAGCGAGAACGCGAGCAGCGCCGGCAGCGCGCCGACCGCGAGCAGCGCAATGCTCGCGAGCAGGAACACCCGCAGGTGCCAGCCGAAATGCGCCTGGCGCGTGAAGATCTTGGACAGCATCGCCCACACGCCGCACCAGATCGCGGCGCCGAGCACCGCGGTGAGCAGCATGTTGCCGAGTGCTCGGCCGAAGCCGTCCGGGTCGGTGTCGAGGTAGGTGTTGAACGTCAGCGCGAGCAGCAGCACGGCCGCGGCGATCACGATAGGCCGCAGCCGCTTCGCGAGCGGCACGACCGCGGCCAGCGGCTGCTCGGCGGCGAGCGGCTGGTCCGGCAGGCGGATGCGCAGCCGGGTGCGGCCCAGCCCGAGCTCGATCGGCGCGCCGCGCCCGCTGTCGATCGCGACGGCCTCGAGCTCGCCGGCGCGCAGGTGCTTGCGGCCATGCTGCACGCCGTTGTGCGTGCTGCCGATTTCGAGCTCGAGCACCTGCTCGCGGCGCGTGATCGTCAGGTGCGACGCGGCGACGTGCGCGTCGCTGAGCACGATCTCGTTGTCCAGCGCACGGCCGATGCGCAGCGGCCACGCGGCGACCGCGACGCTCTGCCGGACCTGGCCGTCGCGGTCCAGGATCTCGACCACCGCGACCGGCCCCGCGGCGGTGGTCGCCGGGCTCGCCGCGTCGAATGCCGGGACCGCCGCAAACTCGTCGGCACGGGGCGGGACGCTGGGCACCGCGCTGGGAACCACGCTCAATGGATCCATCCGTACGCCTCGATGTAGTGGCGCGCGAGGCGCTGCGCGTTCGGGAAGCTCACGCCTTGTGCGTCGAAGCGTCCCTGCACGCCGGCGGCCTTGTCGTCCAGCGTCGCGACCAGGACCGAGACGTCGTAGAGCTGCGGCAGTTTCTTGTAGGCGCGCAGGCAGACGACGGCGCGCAGCGGCAGCCCGCCGCGGTCGACATAGTCCTCGCGGCACTGCGGCTTGGTCTGGTGCTCGGCGCGCAGCCGCGTGAACGACTCGTTGCGGAAGCTCGCCGAATAACGCGCGGCAAAACGCAACGGGCCGAGCTTGCTGCCGTCGTAGGCCTCGTGGCGCACGCTGATCGCGCCGGTGGTGTAGTCGCCGACGAAGATGCGCGTGTCCATCACGCAATCGGAGCGCTCGAAATCCAGCCCGCCGGTGCGCGACGGTTCGCTGGTGCCCCAGCAGCGCATGAACTGGTCGGTCGGCACCGGCACGTGGTAGCGCGGGTGCGTCGCCGTCTTCCAGCCCTGCCCGATGAAACGCTCGGTCAACGCGGCCTGGTGCAGCATCAGCTGGTCGGTGACGATGCCGTAGGCCGCGGTCTTGATCGGCACCGCGTCGTGGCCGCGCGCGAGCAGCGTGGCCGCGAAGTTGGCCGGCACGAGGAAGCTGACCTGCTCGCCGTCGACCCGGCGGGCGACGTTGATGCCGATCACCTGCCCTTGCTGGTCCAGCGCCGGCCCGCCGCTCATGCCGCCGGACAACGCGCCGCCGAAGAAGATCTGCGGGTAGAAGCTGCGCCGCACTAGCCCGTTGTAGGTGCCCTCGGTGACCGCGAAGCCGACGTCCAGCGGGTTGCCCAGCGAGTAGATGCGCTCGCCCTGTGCCATGACGCGCGACTCGGGGCGGAAGCTCAGCGCGTCGAAGGTCTTGCCGGCTGCGTCGCCGGCCTTCAGCAGCGCGAGGTCGTGCAGCACATCGATCTGCAGGATCGCGACCGGCGCCTCGCGGCCGTCGGCGGTCACGTAGACCAGGTCGTGCCGGTCCGGCTTCAGCGCCGCCTCGCTGACGACGTGGAAGTTCGTGATGATGTGGCCGTCGCGCGAGACGAAGAAGCCCGAGCCGACCGACGTCTGGCTGGCCTGGCCCTTCAGCAGCGTGCGGATCTGCACCAGCTGGGATCGCGCCTGTTCGTAGACGCGGCGCGCCGACAGCGACACCGGCGCCGACGCGATCTCGGACGGTGCCGGCGCGGC
>DATEFR010000438.1:0-3773 GCA_035280545.1 Burkholderiaceae bacterium
TATCCTCGATTCGGAGATCGAATGGCGCTCAAGAAGGCAAAATTAGGGAGAAACGCGAATAGCCCCGCGGCACCGCCGGAGGCGGCGGCCGAGGCGCACGGCGCCGAGCTCGACCGCTACGACATCGCCATCCTGCGCGAGCTGCAGCTCGACGCGCGGCTGTCGAACGCCGAGCTCGCATCGCGCATCGGCATCTCGGCCGCGCCGACCTGGCGCCGCGTGCGCTGGCTGGAGGAGCAGGGCTACATCACCGGCTACCGCACCGAGATCGACCGCCGCAAGATCGGCCTGGGCGTGCTCGCGTTCGTGCGGGTCGACGCCGACCGCAACACCGCCGCTGCGACGCGCCAGCTCGAAGACGCGATCCGTCGCATCCCCGAGGTGATCTCGTGCCACTACATCTCGGGCTCGGGCACCTTCGAGCTGCAGGTGCTGACGACCGACCTCGACGCGTTCTCCAAGCTCTCGCTGGACACGCTCTTGAACCTGCCGCACGTCAACAACCTGCACACGAGCTTCTCGCTCGGCGAGGTCAAAGCCGGCGCGGCGCTGCCGCTCGGGCATTTGGGCAAGCGAGCCGGGCGCTGAGCGCCGGCGGCGGGAGCGCTGGACTGCGCGTCAGCGCGCCTACGGCCGATCGGCCCGGCACGCCACGACGGCGGCGTTCACCAGCGACTCGCCGGTGGCGCCATCGCCCGGGTACACCGCGACACCGACCCGCACCGCCAGCGCGATCGCCAGCGTCTCGATGCCGTACGGCCGTTCCAGCGCGTCCGCGATGCGCTGCTCGACGATGGCGGCCGTCGTCTTGCCGGCGTCGGGCAGGATCGCGCCGAACTCGGCATTGCCGACCCGCACCGACAGGTCGGATGCGCGCAGGTGGCTCTTCAGCCGGTTCCACGCCGCCTGCAGCAGCTGGCTCTCGATCCGTTCGCCGTAGCGCTCGCGGATCGAATCGACGCCGTCCAGGCTCACCGAGACCACCGTCAGCGGCGTTGCGTTGCGGCGCGAGCCCGCCAGTTGCCGGTCGACCACCGGAGCAAATGGCGTTCGATATGGCAATTCCGCGCCAGGCTCGCCCGCTGCCTTGGCAGAATCGCGGGGCGCCTCGTTGGGCGCATTGACTTGAAACGCTCGATCCGGCATGGCGTGTCGTCCAAAGATGTTTGTCGTGGGGTCGAACAGGCTGGCGGCGCGGTCGCGGGCGTCGCCGGTCCGCCTATCTCGCCTATCCCTCCACGCTCGAATACGCAGGCGCTGCGCAAAACCCGACACGCGATGCCGAACGCGATGACCGAAATCACGACGCTGCTGCAGGCCGGCCAGGCAGGCGACGGCCAGGCCGCCGGGCGGGTGGTCTCGCTGCTGTATGACGAACTGCATCGACTGGCCCGCAGCCGCCTGCGCCACGCCGGCGACCTGACGCTGCTGGACACGACCGCGCTGGTCCACGAGTCCTATTTGCGGATCCAGCAGGCCGGCAAGGTCGAATTCAGCAGCCGCGGGCACTACCTGGCGTATGCCGCGAAAGCGATGCGCGCGGTCGTGATCGACATCGTCCGCGCGCGCCAGGCCGAGCGGCGCGGCGGCGACGCGCTGCACGTCACGCTGGACACCGCCGTCGTCGACTCGGTCGCCCGCGAGGACGAGGAGCTGCTGCGGGTGCACGCGGCGCTGGACGAACTGGCCGGCGTCGACGAGCGGCTCGCGAAGGTCGTCGAGATGCGCTACTTCGGCGGCCTGACCGAAGCCGAGATCGCCGAGCACCTGGGCGTGACCGAACGCACGGTTCAGCGCGATTGGCAGAAGGCCAGGCTGTTTTTGTCGGTCGCGCTGCGCTGACAGTGTCGGGTTCCGGCGTGCCGGCCCGTTTTCGGTGAGAGGGCAGGGTCGATCGAGGCGACCTGTGCCGAAACGAACCACATCGATGCACCCGATCACGAAGGATCACTGGTCACGCCTGAGCCCGCTGCTGGACGCGATGCTCGACAGCGACGGCCCCGAGCGTGCGCACCGCCTGGCAGCGCTGCGCGACGAGGACCCGGCGCTCGCCGACGAGGTGGCGGCGCTGCTCGGCCGCATGGCCGAGATGGACCACGAGGCCTTTCTCGAGCGCCCGGTGCTGCTGCGCGAAGCGGATCAGCTCGCCGAGGCCAGCCTGGCCGGCCAGACCGTCGGCGCCTACACGATAGAACGCGAGCTGGGCCAGGGCGGCATGGGCAGCGTCTGGCGCGCGCGCCGCACCGACGGCCGCTTCGAAGGCCATGTCGCGATCAAGTTCCTGAACGCCGGGCTGGTGGCGCGCGGCGGTGCCGAGCGGTTCGCGCGCGAAGGCAGCATCCTCGCGCGGCTCGCGCACCCGAACATCGCGCGGCTGCTGGACGCCGGTGTGACGGACGGCGGCACCCGGCCGTACCTGGTGCTCGAATACATCGACGGCGTGCCCATCGATCGGTATTGCGACCAGCAGGCGCTCGAGCCGGCGCAGCGCATCCGCCTGTTCCTCGACGTGCTGGCGGCGGTCGCGCATGCGCACAACCGGCTGATCCTGCACCGCGACCTGAAGCCGTCGAACATCCTGGTCACGGCCGCCGGCGAGGTCAAGCTGCTGGACTTCGGGATCGCGAAGCTGCTGGCCGATGCGGATGCCGGTGCGGCCGCCACCGAGATCACGCAGGCCGCCGGCCGCGCGTACACGCTGCAGTACGCCGCGCCGGAGCAGGTGCAGGGCGGCGACGTCACGACCGCGACCGATGTCTACGCCTTGGGCGTGCTGCTGTACGTGCTGCTCGGCGCCGTGCACCCGACCGCCGCCGACACGACGACCGCGCCGCTGGACCTGATGCGCGCGGTCGTCGAGACCGAGCCGAAGCGCCTGTCGGATGTCGCGCAACGCAAGGCGGGCCTGACCGATGCGGCCCGGCGCAAGCGCGCCCGCGCGTTGCGCGGCGACCTCGACAACATCGTCGCCCGCGCGCTGAAGAAGGTGCCGGCGCAGCGCTATGCGAACGCCGCGGAGCTCGCCGACGATCTGCGCCGCTATCTGAACGACGAGCCGGTCGCCGCGCGGCCCGACGCGGTGGGTTATGTGCTCGCGAAGTTCGTGCGCCGGCATCGGGCCGGCGTTGCCGCCGGCGTGGTGGTCGTCGCGGCACTGGGCGCGGGCATCGGCATCGCGCTGCGCGAGGCCCATGAGGCGAAGCGCCAGCAGGTGCAGGCCGAGGGCTTGATCGAGTTCATGCTGGGCGATCTGCGCAAGAAGCTGGAGCCGGTCGGCCGGCTCGATGCGCTCGACTCGGTCGGCACCCAGGCGCTCGCCTACTATGCCGCGCAGGAGGGCGGCCGGCTCGACGCCGACTCGCTGGGCCGGCGCGCTCGGGCACTGCACCTGATCGGGCAGATCGCCGAGCGCCGCGGCAGCCTGGATGACGCACTGCGCGTGTTCCAGCGCGCGGCCGACAGCACCGGCGAGCTGATGGCGCGTTACCCGCACGATGCGCAGCGCATCTACGACCACGCGCAAAGCGTCTACTGGGTCGGCTTCATCGCGCGGCAGCGCGGGCAGATGACACAAGCCGAATCGGCCTTTCGCAGATATCAGGAACTGGCGCGGCAGTTGACCCAGCTGAATCCGAGCAGTCTGGACTGGCGCATCGAGGCAGCCCATTCCAGTGTGAACCTCGGTGTCGTCCATCTCGAAGGCGCGCATCCGGCGCAAGCTTTGAAGGACTTCGTCGAGGCCCGCGAAGCCTGGGATGGCATCGTCGCCAGTC
>DATEFR010000439.1:0-10357 GCA_035280545.1 Burkholderiaceae bacterium
GCCGAGCGTATCGGCGCATCGGTCGGCCGCTTGACGACCAGGTTCACGAGCCCGCCCGGCGCGCTGGTGCCGGCCTGCAGGCCGCTGGTGCCTTTGAGCACCTCGATGCGCGACTTGTTGTCCAGCGGGATCGAGGTCTCGGCATTGATCGGCAGGCCGTCGCGCCGGTAGTTGTAGCGGTTGTCGATCACGAAGCCGCGCACGGTCAGGTAGTCCCAGTAGCCTTCGGTGTTGTAGGCGTCGCTGATGGCCGGATCGAAGCTGACCAGATCGGACACACGCTTGCCGCCGGCGTCCTTCAGTGCTTCGCGGGTGTAGACGCTGGCCTGCAGCGGCAGCTTCGCGAGCGGCTGCTCGCCCCAGCCGGCGATCGTCGCCGGAGGCGTCGCGCGGCCGGTGATGGTGACCGGCGCGAGCTGCTGGGCCGGCGCCGAGGCGGCCGATGCCGCGGGTGCAACGGGCGTGGCCGTCTGGGCGGCAGCGGATGCCGCGGCGAGCCAGGCGGCTGCGGCGATCGGGGTCATGCGCGATACACGCGCAAGGTGGGTGAGGGGACGTGTCGTGTATGCCATCGCGGTAGCGGATTCGATGGCAGGTCGGCGGGCCGGACCGCGGTGTGATGCGACGGCGTCTCGGCCATGCTTCCCTGCGCGAGGATTACCTCAGTCAGGTTCGAAGGGACTCTCTCAGTCGAGCCGTTCGGATCGAACGGCCCAACACCCCCAGCGGATGCCGCACGGCGTCGTGCAGCGCTTCGAATTATGGCAGACGCGTTTGCGGCGAACGCTTGATCGCGGTCACTCGTGCGCGACGCCCAGCAGCCGGTGCAGGCGCGGGCTGGTCGTCGTGTATTCGAGATGGATCTGCTTGTCCGGGAAGACGTGCGCGGCCGCGCCGAAAGCCGCGAGCGTCGCCTCGTGAAAGCCGCTGACGATCAGCTTGCGCTTGCCCGGGTAGGTCACGATGTCGCCGACCGCGAAGATGCCCGGTGTGCTGGTCTGGAAGCGTTCGGTGTCGACGACGATCTGCTTGCGGTCCAGCGCGAGCCCCCATTGCGCGATCGGACCGAGCTTGGGACTCAGGCCGGTGTACGCGAGCACGGTATCGACCTCGAGCCACGGGGTCTGGTCGTCGGCCGTCGCGAGCTGCAGCGCGGCCAGGCGGCCGTCGGCAGCGGTACGCATCGCGATCGGCTGCGCGGCGATGAAACGAACGCGCCCGTTGTCGCGCAGCACGCGGACCCGGGCGATCGTCGCCGTTTCGGCACGGAACTCGTCGCGGCGGTGCATCAACGTGATGCTGGCGGGCCGGCGTGCGTCGTCGGATTCAGCGAACGTGATCGCCGCCGCCAGTGCCTCGTCGGCATCACCGACGATCAGCACACGCTGGCCGGCAAAGCGCGCGGCCTCGTCGGCCAGGCCATGGCCGTAGAAGACCTGCGTGCCTTCGTGCGCCGCGAGGCCGTCGACCTTGATGCGTTTGGGTTGGAATGCGCCGACGCCCCCGGCGATCACGACGACCTTGGCGAGGAACCGTGTGCCCGCCGAGGTCTCGATGCGGAAGCGCCCGTCGGACTCCTGTGCGAGCACGTCGACCTGCTGCCCGAGATGAGGCTCGGTCGCGAACGGTTTGATCTGCGTCACCAGCCGATCGACAAGCTCGCGTCCCGTCGCGAACGGCAGTGCCGGGATGTCGTAGATCGGCTTGTCGGGGTAGAGCTCGAGGCACTGGCCGCCGAGTGCCGGCAGCGTGTCGACGAGCTGCGCGCCCAGGCCCTGCAAGCCGAGCTGGAAGACCTGGAACAGTCCGACCGGTCCGGCACCGACGACGACCGCGTCGGTCGCGATCGCGGTGTCAGCAGCAGCGGGGTTCGTCGTCACGCGTTCCGGTGCGAGACGCGGTCGTTCAGCGGATCAGCTCGCCGAGCTTGCCGGTCTTGTCTTTCCATTCTTCGGCATCGGGCTGCGCTGCCTTGCGCTTCGTGATGCTGGGCCAGCCCTTCGCGAGCTCGGCGTTCAGCCCGATCATGTGCTGCTGGTCGCCCGGCACGTCCTCCTCGGGCACGATCGCGTTGACCGGGCACTCGGGGATGCAGACCGCGCAGTCGATGCACTCGTCGGGATCGATCGCGAGGAAGTTCGGGCCTTCGCGGAAGCAGTCGACAGGGCACACATCCACGCAATCGGTGTACTTGCAGCGGATGCACGATTCGAGAACGACGTGGGTCATGGGCTTTCGGGGCTGTCTTCGTTGGAATGTTCGGGCGGGGGGCCGGCGGCGCCTATCGTGCGCTGACGGCCACGGCGGCTAGGCCATCGAGGCTGCCGATTTTAGAGCTACGCGTCGGTGTCGCCGGTGGCGGCGGGTGTTTCCACGGCGCTGTCGGGGGTGGCCGGCTTCGAGGCGGTGTCGAATGAAGCACCATCGCGCCTGATGGCCGTCGCGCCGGCGCCGACCGTCACGACCGCTGGCCGCCCGGCATGCAGCATCGCCGCGTGGCCCAGCGTCGCGACCGTGTGCTCGCTGTGCAGCTGATCGGGCCAGCCGGCGCGCGAGACCACGCTGGCCGGCGTGTCGAGCGCCCAGCCGGCGGTGATGAGGCGGCGGGCGAGGGCGGCGAGCTGCTTGCCGGCCATGTAGAACACCTCGGTGTCGGCACTGCGGCCGGCATGCAGGCTGCGCTCGCGGGTCATCGCGGTCGTCAGGCTGACGCTGCGGCCGCTGCCGCGGCGCGTCAACGGGCGTTGCGTGGCCGCGGCCGCCGCGATCGCCGCGGTGATGCCGGGCACGACCTCGCAGGCGATGCCGGCCTCGGCCAGCGCCTGCAGCTCTTCCTCGAGCCGGCCGAACACGCTCGGGTCGCCACCCTTGAGGCGGACGACGCACTTGCCGGTGCGCGCATGCTTGACCAGCAGCGCGTTGATCGCGGTCTGGCCGGTGCTGTCGCAGAAGCCGCGCTTGCCGACGTGGATCCACTCGGCCTGTGGCGCGAGCTCGCGCAGCGCGGGGTCGGTCAGCGCATCGAACAGCACGACATCGGCTTGCGCGAGCAGGCGCGCGCCGCGGATCGTGATCAGGTCGGCAACGCCGGGGCCGGCGCCGATGATGATGACGCGACCGGCCTTGACCATCTCAGCTTGCCGCCTTCACGAGCAGCGCGCCGCTCGTCCGGTTGGTGGTCGGATCGACGACGATCAGCGAGCCGCCGACGCGGTTGGTTTCATACGCCTCGATCGGCAGCGGCTGCTGCGTCTCGACGAGCACATGGCCGATGTCGTTGACCGCGAGCTCGTGTGCGTCGGTCGCGGCCAG
Source organism: Burkholderiaceae bacterium (assembly GCA_035280545.1). Classification (GTDB taxonomy): domain Bacteria; phylum Pseudomonadota; class Gammaproteobacteria; order Burkholderiales; family Burkholderiaceae_C; genus DATCSE01. The sequence goes on from DATEFR010000439.1 coordinate 3,313, forward strand.
CGTGTGGATGTCGAGCCGGCTCTCGATCGCGGTGATGCGCGCCTGGACCCAGCGGTTGCCGTGGCGCACCCAGTATTTGCGGCCGACGACGGCGGGCTCGGTGTCCAGCCACGCGAGCGTGGCCGAGAAGCGCCGGGCTTCGGTCATCGTCTGCGGCGTTCCGATCCAGTCGCCGCGCGAGACGTCGAGCTGGCGGTCGAGCAGCAGACCGGCCGATTGACCGGCCGCGGCGGCTTCGACCCGGCTGCCGGCGATGCGCACCTCGGTCACGGTCGCGCGCTCGCCGCTCGGGAAGAGCTGCACCGTGTCACCGGCCTGCACGCGGCCATGCGCGATACGGCCCCACAGCACACGCGGCTGGTCGCCGGTGCCGTCGCCGTCGCGGGCCACGTACTGCACCGGAATCAGCAGGTCGCCGACCTTGCGCTCCTGCGCAGTCGGCAGGCTCTCGAGCAGCTGCAGCAGCGACGGGCCGTCGTACCAATCGACGTCCAGCGGCTGGGTCACGTTGTCGCCGCGCAGCGCCGAGACCGGGATCACGCCGGCGACTTCGATGCCCGCTTCGTCGGCGAACGCGAGCAGCGACGCACGCACCGCCGCATAGGCGGCGCCCGGGTCGGCCACGGCATCGAGCTTGTTGATCGCGAACACGATGCTGGGGACACGCAACAACTGGGCCAGCAGCGCATGGCGACGGGTCTGGGCGAGCAGTTTGACCGGTTCTGCGGATTGCGCGGTGTCCAGCTTGGTGATGTCGACCAGCACGACCGCCGCATCGCTGCCGGCTGCTGCCGTCACCATGTTGCGGGTGTACTGCTCATGGCCCGGCGCGTCGGCGATGATGAACTTGCGCGTGCGGGTCGCGAAATAGCGGTACGCGACGTCGATCGTGATGCCTTGCTCGCGCTCGGCCTCGAGGCCGTCGGTCAGCAGCGACAGGTCGATCGCGCTGCCGGCGGCCTTCTTCTCGAGGGTGTCGAGCTGGTCGGCGAGGATCGCGCGGCTGTCGTACAGCAATCGGCCGATCAACGTGCTCTTGCCGTCGTCGACGCTGCCTGCCGTGAGGAACCTCAGCGCGCGGTGATCCGTGCCCTGGGGTGCGTGCACCGTGCTCATCAGAAATATCCTTCCTTCTTGCGCCGCTCCATCGAGGCATCCGACGTGCGGTCGTCCATGCGCGTCGCGCCGCGCTCGCTGACCGTGACCTGCAAGGTCTCGGCGACGATCTCGGCCGCGGTCGCGGCCGGGCTTTCGACCGGGCAGGTGCAGGTCATGTCGCCGACGGTGCGGAAGCGCACCTGCGCGGTCTCGACCGTCTCGCCGGCGGCCGGCGGCGTGACCTCGGTCAGCGGCACCAGCAGGCCCTTGCGGCGGATCACCTGGCGGTCGTGGGTGTAGTAGAGGCTGGGCAGCGGGATGTTCTCGCGGGCGATGTAGAGCCAAACGTCGAGCTCGGTCCAGTTGCTGATCGGGAATGCGCGCAGGTGCTCGCCCGGCTTGATGCGGGTGTTGAACAGCGTCCACAGCTCGGGGCGCTGCTCCTTGGGCTGCCACTGGCCGAAGCTGTCGCGGTGGCTGAAGATGCGTTCCTTCGCGCGGGCCTTTTCCTCGTCGCGGCGGGCGCCGCCGAGCAGCACGTCGAAGCGGTGCTCCTCGATCGCCTCCAGCAGCGCGACGGTCTGGTGGCCGTTGCGCGACTCGAGCGGATGCGACAGGCGCACGGTGCCGCGCTTGATCGAATCCTCCAGGTGGCCGACGACCAGGCGCTCGCCCATCTCGGCGACGCGGCGGTCGCGGAACTCGATCACCTCGGGGAAGTTGTGGCCGGTGTCGACGTGCAGCAGCGGAAACGGCAGGCGCCCGACATAGTGGCCGTTCGCGTCCCGGGTCTTGAACGCCTTCTCGGCCAACCGCAGCACGACGCAGGAATCCTTGCCGCCCGAGAACAGCAGGGCAGGGCGCTCGAACGATGCGACCGCTTCGCGCAGGATGAAGATCGCTTCCTCCTCGAGCCAGTCGAGGTGGGTGTGGTCGAGTTGCGGCAGAAGCTGCTCGACGCGGACGGGCGCGTTCATGCGGAGGCTCCGATCATGGAAACGTGAGTCGATTCGTTGTGGTCCTGGTGGACGTGCAGCCCGCATTCCTTGGCCCCTTCGTCTTCCCACCACCAGCGCCCGGCGCGGAAGTCCTCGCCCACCGCGATCGAGCGGGTGCACGGCGCGCAGCCGATGCTCGGGTAGAACTGGTCGTGCAGCGGGTTATACGGCACATCGTGCAGCTTGATGTAGTGCCAGACGTCGCTCCATGACCAGTCGGCAAGCGGGTTGATCTTCTGGCGGCCCTGGTCGTCGGCTTCGCTGAAGCCGACCGCTCCGCGGTTGTTCGACTGCTCGCGCCGCATCCCGGTGACCCAGGCGCTGCGCTCCTTCAGCATGCGCGACAGCGGCTCGAGCTTGCGGACCGCGCAGCAGGCCTTGCGCAGCGCGATGCTCTCGTACATCGCACGCTCGCCGTGGTCGCGCACGAAGTGCACGACGGATTCGTTGACCGGCTCGTAGACCTCGACCGGCCGTCGATAACGTTCTTCGATGCGCGGGATCAGCGCAAGCGTCTCGTCGTGCAGCTTGCCGGTCTGCAAGGTGGCGATCGCGATCGGCAGGTCGTGTCGCGCGATCAGGTCGGTGATGACCATGTCCTCCGCGCCGAGGCTGGTCGCCTGCACGACGCGGCCGGCGTGCTCGGCCGCGGCGCGGCGCAGCAGCTCGACCGCGCGCGCGACACGCTCATCGAAGCCCGCGGTCGCGCGGGCGTACAACGAGACCGCACTCATGCGGCGGCCCGCCCGAAGATCGGCCGCGTGTGGAGCACGTCGCCCTGGTAGTACGCGGGAAAAAAGCCCAGCGCACGCTGGGCCGCCTCGATAGACTGACCGGCTTTCAGCACGACCGCGTCGAACCCGCTGCGTTGCAGCAGCGGCAGCATGTCGACCAGCACGTCGCCGGTCGCACGCACCTGGCCGGCATGGCGGTAGCGGGCGCGCAGCAGGTGCGCCTGGCTGTACGCACGGCCGTCGGTCCACTTCGGGAAGTGCAGCGCGACCAGCGCGAAACGCGGCAGGTCGGCGGCGATGTCTTCGACGTCTTCGTCGTTGCCGAGCTTCAGGCCGACGGGCAGATCGGCGGGCCAGTTGTCGCGCAGCGAATGCCATTGCGCCGTCGTCAGCAGCTGATTCGCGGCCGGGGCGGCGATCGCCGCGTCGGCGACTTGCCAGATGTCTTGTTCGAGATCGATGAATTGCATGATGGGCTCTTGCTCAGACCGCTCGTTCAACCGGCATGGGCCGGCGCGGTTGCGCGGCGCACGGCATTGGCCGAGGTCTTGAACGGCTCCAGGCCGAGGCGCTTGACGGCGTCGATGAACAGCTCGTTCGCATGGCGGCGCTCGCGGTAGGTGGCTATCACCGCTTCGATCACGTCGGCGACTTCATCCGCCGAGAACGACGGGCCTATCACCTTGCCGGGCACCGAGGCGCCGCTGATCGTCGAGCCGTCCGAGCCGCCCAGCGAGACCTGGTACCACTCCTTGCCGTCCTTGTCGACGCCGAGGATGCCGATGTGCCCGCTGTGGTGGTGGCCGCAGGAGTTCATGCAGCCGCTGATGTGCAGGTCGACGTCGCCGATGTCGTAGAGCTCGTCGATCTCGGTGTAGCGCTGCAGGATTTCTTCGGCGATCGGGATCGAGCGCGCGTTTGCGAGGCCGCAGAAGTCGCCGCCAGGGCAGGCGATCATGTCGGTCAGGAGGCCGATGTTGGGCGTTGCGAAGCTCGCGGCCTTCGCGGCCTGCCACAGCGCTTGCAGGTCGCTCTCGTGGACCCAGGGCAACAGCAGGTTCTGATCGTGCGTGACGCGCACCTCGCCGTGGCTGAAGCGCTCGGCGATCGCGGCGGCGGCGTCCAGCTGTTCGGCCGTCGTGTCGCCGGGCGCCTGGCCGGCGCGCTTGAGCGACAAGGTGACCGCGCGGTAGCCCGGCAGCCGGTGCGCGTGCACGTTGCGCTCGAGCCAGCGGGCGAACGCGATCGGCGCGTCGAAGTCGGGCGCGCTCGCCGCGGGCCGCGCGGCCACGCCGGCCGGCAGCTCGAAGCCCTTCGCGACGCGATCGAACTCGGCTTGCGGCAGCAGGTGCGCGCTGCCGTCGCGGTCGTGCTCGAGGATGTGGCCGAACTCGGCCTCGACCGCATCGATGAACTTCTGTCCCTCGGCCTTCACGAGGATCTTGATGCGCGCCTTGTACAGGTTGTCGCGCCGGCCGTAGCGGTTGTAGACGCGCACGATCGCCTCGAGGAACACGAGGATCTGCTGCCACGGCAGGAACTCGCGGATCACGGTGCCGATCACCGGCGTGCGGCCCATGCCGCCGCCGACCAGCACCTTGAAGCCGATCTCGCCGCGCTCGTTCTTCACGAGCTGCAGGCCGATGTCGTGCCAGGCAATCGCCGCGCGGTCTTCGGCGGCGCCGGTGATCGCGATCTTGAACTTGCGCGGCAGGAACGCGAACTCGGGGTGCAGCGTGCTCCACTGGCGCAGCAGCTCGGCGTACGGGCGCGGGTCGACCGCTTCGTCGGGCGCGATGCCGGCCAGGCCGTCGCTCGTGATGTTGCGGATGCAGTTGCCGCTGGTCTGGATGCCGTGCATGTCGACATCGGCCAGCAGGTCCATCACGTCGGCACTGCGGTCCAGCGCAATCCAGTTGAACTGGCAGTTCTGGCGTGTCGTGAAGTGGCAGTAGCCGCGGTCGTGCTCGCGCGCAATGCGTGCCAGCGCGCGCAGCTGCTTCGAGCTGATCTCGCCGTACGGCACCGCGATGCGCAGCATCGGCGCGTGGCGCTGGACGTACCAGCCGTTCTGCAGGCGCAGCGGGCGGAAGTCGTCGTCGGTCAGCGTGCCGGCCTGGTTGCGCTCGAGCTGGTCGCGGTATTGCGCGGCGCGTTGGTGCACGAACTGTCGGTCGAACTCGGTGTACTGATACATCTTGGTAAGTTCAGTGAATCACTTTGAGGCCCGCGGTCACCAGCGACGCGCACAGCAGCCCGCGGGTCAGCTTCTCGGGCAGCAGGCGGGTCAGGTTCGCGCCCAGCCAGATGCCGGGGAGCGAGCCGACGAGCAATGCCGCCAGCAACGCCCAGTCGACATGGCCCAGGGTCGCATGGCCGATGCCGGCGATCAGGGTCAGCGGCACCGCATGCGCGATGTCGGTGCCGACGATGCGCTGGGTCGGCAGCCGCGGATAGAGGATCAGGATCAGCGTCACGCCGATCGCGCCGGCGCCGACCGAGCTCAGTGTCACCAGCACGCCCAGCAGCGCGCCGGCGGCGACCGTCAGCACGGGCTTGCGCGATTCGGGCAGCCAGCGTTCGAGCTTCTCGCCGAGGTGCTGCCAGGCCTGGCGGTAGGCCACGGTCACCGCGGTGATCAGCAATGCGATGCCGAGCGCGATCGTCAGGGTGCTGGCCCAGGCCTTGGTCAGGCCGGTGGCATGCATCGCCACCAGCGTCGCGAGCGATGCCGGCACGCTGCCGGCCAGCAACCAACCGGCGATGTGGCGGTCGACATGACCGTGGCGGAAGTGGGCCAGCGCACCGCCGGTCTTGGTGATCGAGGCGAAGAACAAGTCGGTGCCGATCGCGACGGCCGGGCTCAACCGGAACACCCCGATCAGAAGCGGCGTCATCAGCGAGCCGCCGCCGACGCCGGTCATCCCGACGATCGCTCCGATCCCAAACCCGCTGACGACAGCCAACCAATCCAAAACCTGATCTCCGAACAAAAAGCGAAGCCGGACGGCACCCCGGATGGAATGCACGGGCTGAACTTTAGGCAGCCTCCTTATTAACGAGAACTACAGATTTGCTTCTTGCTTATTCCATATATGAAAAACGGGGTCCCTAGAATCCGCCCAATGATGATGATTTCGCAGCGCGCCGGCGGCTTGGCCCGGCTCGCGGTGTGGGCCGCCACCCTGACGCTGGCCGGCTGCCAGGCCCTCGCACCCTCGCCCCCGACACCTCCCGCGCCTCCGCTCCCGCCCGCCCCGCCGCCCGTGGCCAGCGCGACGGAGGCGGTGAAACCGCCGCCGCCACCGCCGCTGCGCCCGCCGCGCATCGGCCTCGCGCTCGGCGGCGGTGCGGCCCGCGGCTTCGCGCACATCGGGGTGATCCAGGTGTTGGAAGAAAACGGCATCAAGCCGGACTTGGTCGTGGGCACCTCGGCCGGCAGCCTGGTCGCGACCTTGTATGCCGCCGGCCGCAATGGATCCGCGCTGGTCAAGCTCGCCGATTCGATGGACGAGTCGGCCTTCACCGATTGGGCGTTCCCCGGCCGCGGGCTGATCCGCGGCGAGGCGCTCGCGCGTTACGTGCGCGAGCAGACTGGCAACCGCGCCATCGAGAAGCTGCCGCTGCCGCTGGGCATCGTCGCGACCGATCTGGACAGCGGCGCGCCCATCCTGTTCCAGCGCGGTGACCCGGGCGTCGCGGTGCGCGCGTCGAGTGCAGTGCCGGCGGTGTTCCAGCCGGTGCGGATCGGCACGCGCGAGTACGTCGACGGCGGGCTGGTCTCGCCGGTGCCGGTGCGTTTCGCGCGGCAGATGGGGGCCGAACTCGTGATCGCGGTCGACATCTCGGCCGTGCCCGACGGCAACGCCACCGGCGATGCGATGCGCATGCTGCTGCAGACCTTCTCGATCATGGGCCACAGCATCAACTACTTCGAGCTGCGCGAGGCCGATGTGGTGCTGAGCCCGAAGCTGCCGGGTGTCTCGGGCGCCGATTTCACGAACCGGAAGAAGTCGATCCAGGCCGGGCGGGACGCGGCGCTGGCCGCGCTGCCGGCTTTGCGGACCAAGATCGCCGCGGCGATGCACTGAGGCGGAGTACGCGGGCCGAGCGCCGGGCCGCTCCCAAGCCGGCCCGCGATCCCCGCGGGGGATCGGCTGCGGTACTCCGCAGCCGAGGGGCTCCATGAAAACGGCCCGGTGCGAACACCGGGCC
>DATEFR010000440.1:0-3545 GCA_035280545.1 Burkholderiaceae bacterium
GTCGCTGCGGTGCGCGAGCTGGTCGCGCGGCACGCGCCGGCCTACGGCATCAACACCGGCTTCGGCAAGCTGGCGCAGACGCGCATCGCCGACGACGAGCTCGCGCAGCTGCAGACCAACCTCGTGCTCTCGCACAGTGCCGGCGTCGGCGCGCCGCTCGCGCCCGAGGTCGTGCGGCTGATGCTGCTGATGAAGGCAGCGAGCCTCGCGCACGGCGTCTCGGGGGTGCGCCTCGAGGTCGTCGAGGCACTGCTCGCGCTGCTGAACGCCGATGTGCTGCCGGTCGTGCCGGAGAAGGGCTCGGTCGGCGCGTCGGGCGATCTGGCGCCGCTCGCGCATCTGGCCGGCGTGCTGATCGGCGTCGGCGAAGCGTTCGTCGATGGGCGCCGCGTGCCGGCCGTGCAGGCGCTCGCGCGCGCCGGGCTCGCGCCGCTGCAGCTGGGCCCGAAGGAGGGGCTCGCGCTGCTGAACGGCACGCAATGTTCGACCGCGCTGGCGATCCACGCCGTGCAGCGGCTGCGCCGCGTGTTCGACGCGGCGGTCGCGGTCGGCGCGATGACGGTCGATGCCGCCAAGGGATCGGACACGCCATTCGACGATCGCATACACGCGGTGCGCGGCCAGCGCGGGCAGCGCGAGGTCGCGCGGCGCTACCGCGACTGGCTGGCCGGCAGCGAATTGCGCCGCTCGCATCTGGATTGCGATCGTGTGCAGGACCCGTACTGCCTGCGCTGCCAGCCGCAGGTGATGGGCGCGTGCCTGGATCAGATCGAGCACGCATCGGCGATCCTGCTCGCCGAGGCCAACGGCGTTTCCGACAACCCGCTGGTGTTCGTCGGCACCGACGGGCGAGTGGCGCAGGCGCTGTCGGGCGGCAACTTCCACGCCGAGCCGGTCGCGTTCGCGGCGGACAACCTCGCGCTCGCGATCGCCGAGATCGGCGCCTTGGCGGAGCGCCGCACCGCGATGCTGATGGACCCGGTGCTCTCGGGGCTGCCGGCATTCCTGGTCGAGCACGGCGGTTTGAACTCGGGTTTCATGATCGCGCAGGTGACCTCGGCGGCGCTGGCCTCCGAGAACAAGTCGCTCGCGCACCCGGCCAGTGTCGATTCGCTGCCGACCTCGGCGAACCAGGAAGACCACGTGTCGATGGCGACATTCGCGGCGCGCCGCCTGCACACGATGCTGGACAACACCGCGACCGTGGTCGCGATCGAGTGGCTCAGCGCTGCGCAGGCGCTGGATTTCCGGCGCCCGCTGCGCTCCTCGGAGGCGATCGAGGCGCTGCACGCGCGGCTGCGCGCGCAGGTGCCGCGGCTCGAAGTCGACCGGCTGATCGCGCCCGACATCGCCGCGGCGCGGGCACTGGTCGAGTGCGGCGCCGTGCCGCCGCAGGCGGCCGGCGAAGCGGCGCGCTAGAACGTTGCGCTAGAAGCCGGCGCCGCCGGTGTTGCCGGGGGTGCTGCTGCTCTCGGGGTTCTTGACGGCCTTGCGCGGGTAGTGGATCCAGTAGACCTGGACCCCGCGGCTGCGGGCCACGTTGTTGATCGCGTTGACCGTCGCGTAGTCGATGTCGGAGGTCGTGGCTTGCGGCGGGTCCGATGCGGTGGTGCCGCAACCGCCCAGCGCCATCACGGCGCCGAGAACACAGGCGTGGGAGACGAGCTTCATGGCGTGCTCCTCGGGGCAGCCAGCCCCGATTCACTGTATGCCTCGCCTTGTGCAGCGTCAATCGACGCTGCCGCCGCCGCCGCTCACGACTTCTTCTCGAGCTCCACCGCGCGCAGCGTCTCGGCGCGGATGTCTTCGGTGACGATGGCCTTCAGCTCGGAGAACCGCGGCGTCGTCTTCACCGTGTAGTGGCGCGGGTACGGCAGGTCGATCGCGAGTTCGGTCTTGATGCGGCCCGGCCGCGCGCTGAACACGACGCAGCGGTTGGCCATGAAGATCGCCTCGTCGATGTCGTGGGTCACGAACAGCACGGTCTTCTTGTGCAGTTCCCAGATCGACAGCAGCAGCTCCTGCATCAACACGCGGGTCTGGTTGTCGAGCGCGCCGAACGGCTCGTCGAGCAGCAGGATCTTCGGGTCGTTCGCGAGCGCGCGGGCCAGGGCGACGCGCTGCTGCATGCCGCCGGAGAGCTGCTTCGGGTAGTGGCCCTCGAACCCGGCGAGGCCGACCTCGGCGATGAAGCGCGCCGCGATCTCGGCCTGCTCGCCCGGGGGCATGCCTTTCTCGCGCAACCCGAAGCAGATGTTCTGCCGCACCGTCAGCCACGGGAACAGCGTGTAGCTCTGGAACACCATGCCGCGGTCGGCGCCGGGGCCGGCGACCGGCGCGCCGTCGAGCAGCACCTGGCCGGTGCTCGGCGTGTCGAGCCCGGCGACGATGCGCAGCAGCGTCGACTTGCCGCAGCCCGACGGGCCGAGGATCGTGATGAAGTCGTTGTGCCGAACGTCCAGGTCGGTCGTCTGCAGCGCGAGCGTGGCCGCCGCGCCGCGCACGCCGGGGAAGGTGCGGCCGATGCCGCGGATCGCGAGCGAGCTCATCGGGCAGCGCTCCTTCTCACAGCGTGGCCCAGCCGAACAGGGCGCGGTTCGCGCGCTTGAAGGCGACGTCCGAGACCAAGCCGATCGCGCCTATCGTGATGATGCCGAAGATGATCTGGTCGGTCGCGAGCAGCGCCTGGCTGTCGGTGATCATGTGGCCGATGCCGTTGGCGGCGCCGATCAGCTCGGCGACGATCACATAGGTCCAGGCCCAGCCCAGCACGAGGCGCAGCGTCTCGGCGACCTGCGGAGCGCTGTACGGAATGAGCACGCGCCGCACGATGCCCCAGTCGTTCGCGCCCAGCGTGTAGGCCGCCTCGACCAAATCGCGCCGGGTCGCGCCGACCTGCACCGCGACCATCAGCACGAGTTGGAAGAACGAGCCGATGAAGATCAGCGCCAGCTTTTCCGCCTCGCCGATGCCGGCCCACAGGATCAGCAGCGGGATGAACGCCGAGGCCGGCAGGTAGCGCGCGAACGAGACGAATGGCTCGAAGAACGCTTCGATGGGCTTGTACGCGCCCATCGCGACGCCGAGCGGCACCGCGATCAGCGCCGCGGCGATGAAACCGCCGACCACCCGCCAGACGGTGTACGCGATGTCCTTCGCGAAGCCTTGCTCGGCCAGCAGCGTCCAGCCCGAGCGCAGCATCGTGATCGGGTCCGCGAGGAAGGTCTTCGGCACGAAGCCGCCCAGCGTCGCAACCGCCCACACGCCGAAGAAGAGCACGAAGAACAGGATGCCGAGCCCGGTGCGGACGCCCGGGCTCACGTCTTGAAGCGGTTTCAACGGACGCGGGCTTACTTGATGAACGCGGTATCGGCGAGCCCGGAGAGCTCGGGGATCTGCTTGATCGTTCCGATCTCGAGCAGCAGCTCGGCCGCCTCCTTCGAGAACTGCGCATGCTCGCCGGCGAAGAACTTCTGGTTCGCGGCCCTGTCCTGCCAGCGCAGATAGGCCTGCGACTTCTCGAATGCCTCGCCGGTCTGCTTGAC
>DATEFR010000441.1:0-3485 GCA_035280545.1 Burkholderiaceae bacterium
GTCGTGACCGCGGTCGCCGGCACGCGGCTCTCCGACGCGACGAAGAACCTGCTGCGCACCGTGATCGAGAACGGCCGTCTCGCGGTGCTGCCCGAGATGGCCGCGCAGTTCCGTGCGTTGGTCAATGCGAAAACCGGCGTCTCGGACGCGACCGTCTACAGCGCGTTCGCCATCGAGCCGGCGCAGCTGGCCGAGGTCGTCGCGGCGCTCGAGAAGCGCTTCGAGCGCAAGCTCAAGGCGAACGTGCAGATCGCGCCGGAGCTGATCGGCGGCATCCGCGTCGTCGTCGGCGACGAAGTGCTGGACACCTCGGTGCAGGCCCGTCTCGAACAAATGAAGGCGGCGCTGACGGCTTGATGCCGCCCGCGTCCGCCCGACAGGAGTGACTCCATGAATCTGAACCCCGCAGAAATCTCCGAACTCATCAAGAGCCGCATCGAAGGCCTCGGAGCGGCTACCGACATCCGCAACCAGGGCACGGTCGTCTCGGTGACCGACGGCATCTGCCGCATTCACGGCCTGTCGGACGTGATGCAGGGCGAAATGCTCGAGTTCCCGGCCGCACCGGACGGCGCGCAGACCGTCGGCCTCGCTCTGAACCTCGAGCGCGACTCGGTCGGCGCGGTGATCCTGGGCCAGTACGAGCACATCTCCGAAGGCGACACGGTCAAGTGCACCGGCCGCATTCTCGAAGTGCCGGTCGGCCCGGAACTGAAGGGCCGCGTCGTCAACGCGCTCGGCCAGCCGATCGACGGCAAGGGCCCGGTCAACACCAAGATGACCGACGTGATCGAGAAGGTCGCGCCGGGCGTGATCGCACGCCAGTCGGTGAGCCAGCCGGTGCAGACCGGCCTGAAGTCGATCGACTCGATGGTGCCGATCGGCCGCGGCCAGCGCGAGCTGATCATCGGCGACCGCCAGACCGGCAAGACCGCGGTGGCGATCGACACGATCATCAACCAGAAGGGTCAGAACATGACCTGCGTCTACGTCGCGATCGGCCAGAAGGCTTCGTCGATCAAGAACGTGGTGCGCGCGCTCGAGCAGCATGGCGCGATGGAGTACACCATCGTCGTCGCGGCCAGCGCTTCGGAGTCGGCGGCGATGCAGTACGTCTCGGCGTACTCGGGCTGCACGATGGGCGAGTACTTCCGCGATCGCGGCGAAGACGCGCTGATCATCTATGACGACCTGTCCAAGCAGGCTGTCGCGTACCGCCAGGTTTCGCTGCTGCTGCGCCGCCCGCCGGGCCGCGAGGCGTTCCCGGGCGACGTGTTCTATCTCCACTCGCGCCTGCTCGAGCGTGCCGCGCGCGTCAACGCCGAGTACGTCGAGAAGTTCACCAACGGCGCCGTCAAGGGCAAGACCGGCTCGCTGACCGCGCTGCCGATCATCGAGACGCAGGCCGGCGACGTGTCGGCGTTCGTGCCGACCAACGTGATCTCGATCACCGACGGCCAGATCTTCCTCGAGACCTCGCTGTTCAACGCCGGCATCCGGCCCGCGATCAACGCGGGTATCTCGGTGTCGCGGGTCGGTAGCGCCGCGCAGACCAAGCTGGTCAAGGGCCTGTCGGGCGGTATCCGGACCGACTTGGCGCAGTACCGCGAGCTCGCCGCGTTCGCGCAGTTCGCGTCCGACCTGGACGACGCGACCCGCCGCCAGCTCGACCGTGGCGCGCGCGTGATGGAGGTTCTGAAGCAGTCGCAGTATTCGCCGCTGCCGATCAGCCTGATGGGCGCGACGCTGTTCGCGGTCAACAAGGGCTACGTGGACGACATCGACGTCAAGAAGGTCCTCGCGTTCGAGCACGGGCTGCACCAGCACCTGAAGTCCAGCCACGGCCCGCTGCTGGCCAAGCTCGAGAGCGAGAAGGCGATGGACAAGTCGGCCGAGGAAGAGCTCGTATCGGCGATCACCGCGTTCAAGAAGTCGTTCGCCTGACCAACCGACTGCAGCTTTAAGGAGCCAGCTCATGGCAGTCGGTAAAGAGATACGCGACAAGATCAAGAGCTTCGAGAACACGAAGAAGATCACCAAGGCCATGGAAATGGTCTCGGCGTCGAAGATGCGCAAGGCGCAGGAACGCATGCGTGCGGCCCGGCCTTACGCCGACAAGATCCGCAACATCACCGCGAACCTGTCGCAGGCGAACCCGGAGTACCACTCGCCGTACATGCGGCGCGGTGGCACCGCGAAGACCGTCGGCTTCATCGTCGTGACGACCGACAAGGGTCTGTGCGGCGGCCTGAACACCAACGTGCTGCGCGCCGTCACGAACAAGATGCGCGAGCTGCAGGCAGCCGGCACGAGCGCGCAGGCGGTGGCGATCGGCAACAAGGGCTTCGGCTTCCTGAACCGGATCGGCGCGAAGGTCGTCAGCCACGCGACGCAGCTCGGCGACAAGCCGCAGCTCGACAAGCTGATCGGCCCGGTCAAGGTGATGCTCGATGCGTTCGTCGAAGGCAAGCTCGACGCGGTCTACCTCTGCTACACGAAGTTCATCAACACGATGCGGCAGGAGCCCATGGTCGAGCAGCTGCTGCCGCTCGACGGCTCGCGCCTGGCGCAGAGTGCCGAAGAGAAGAAGCAGTACGGCTGGGACTACCTCTACGAGCCCGACGCGCCGACCGTGATCGACGAGCTGCTGACCCGCTACATCGAGGCGCTGGTCTACCAGGGCGTCGCCGAGAACATGGCGTCCGAGCAGTCGGCGCGCATGGTCGCGATGAAGGCCGCAACCGACAACGCCGGCAACCTGATCAGCGAGCTCAAGCTGATCTACAACAAGACGCGTCAGGCGGCGATCACGAAGGAACTGTCCGAGATCGTCAGCGGCGCGGCCGCGATCAGCGGCTGACCAGCGTCAGCCGGCAACGAATACTGTTTGAAGGATCAAAGGAATGGCACAGGCACAAGGCAAGATCGTTCAGTGCATCGGCGCCGTGGTGGACGTCGAGTTCCCGCGCGACCAGATGCCGCGCGTGTATGACGCGCTCAAGCTCGAAGGCTCGGCGCTGACGCTGGAAGTGCAGCAGCAGCTCGGCGACGGCATCGTGCGCACGATTGCGCTGGGCTCGTCCGACGGCCTGCGCCGCGGGCTGGTCGTCAGCAATACCGGCAACGCGATCACCGTGCCGGTCGGCAAGGCGACGCTGGGCCGCATCATGGACGTGCTCGGCAACCCGATCGACGAGCGCGGCCCGGTCGACCACGCGCTGACCGCGCCCATCCACCGCAAGGCACCGACCTATGACGAGCTCTCGCCTTCGCAGGACCTGCTCGAAACCGGCATCAAGGTGATCGACCTGATCTGCCCGTTCGCGAAGGGCGGCAAGGTGGGTCTGTTCGGCGGCGCCGGCGTCGGCAAGACCGTCAACATGATGGAGCTGATCAACAACATCGCGAAGGCGCACTCGGGCCTGTCGGTGTTCGCCGGCGTCGGCGAGCGCACCCGCGAGGGCAACGACTTCTATCACGAGATG
>DATEFR010000442.1:0-14864 GCA_035280545.1 Burkholderiaceae bacterium
ACGCCCGAGTGGATCGTCAAGTCGATGTGGTTCTGGAACTGGTTCTGGCTGTTCGCCAAGACCTTCTGCGCGGTGACGATGTTCCTGTGGGTGCGCGCGACCTTCCCGCGCTTCCGCTACGACCAGATCATGCGGCTGGGCTGGAAGATCTTCATCCCGGTCACGCTGGTGTGGCTGGTGGTCGTCGGCCTGTGGATCCAGTCGCCCTGGAACATCTGGAACTGATACTCGAGAGATTCGTCATGTCTGCCGTTGCTTCGATCAAAGGCATGCTCGGAAGCCTGATGCTGACCGAGCTCTTCAAGGGGCTGATGCTGACTGGTCGGCACTTCCTGTCGCCGCACATCACGGTGCAGTTCCCGGAAGAGAAGACGCCACTGAGCCCGCGCTTCCGCGGCCTGCATGCGCTGCGCCGCTACGAGAACGGCGAGGAGCGCTGCATCGCCTGCAAGCTGTGCGAGGCGGTGTGCCCGGCGCTCGCGATCACGATCGAGTCCGACGTGCGGGCCGACGGCACGCGCCGCACGACCCGCTACGACATCGACATGACCAAGTGCATCTTCTGCGGCTTCTGCGAAGAGAGCTGCCCGGTCGATTCGATCGTCGAGACCCACATCTTCGAATACCACGGCGAGAAGCGCGGCGACCTGTACTTCACGAAGGACATGCTGCTGGCGGTCGGCGACCGCTACGAAAAGGAAATCGCCGCAGCCAAGGAGGCGGACGCGAAATACCGCTGAGCCGTCGCACGCGGAGCCGCCCACCGGCTCCGGCCGACGCGGCTTTGCCTTCGCGCATCAAACAACATGGCCATCAATACCGCGCTCTTCTACATCTTCTCGGCGGTGCTGCTGTTCGCGGCCTTCCGCGTGATCACCGCACGCAGCCCCGTCTACGCGGCGCTGTACCTGGTGCTCGCGTTCTTCAACGCGGCCTGCGTCTGGATGCTGCTGCGATCCGAGTTCCTCGCGATCGTGCTGGTGCTGGTCTACGTCGGCGCCGTGATGGTGCTGTTCCTGTTCGTCGTGATGATGCTCGACATGGGCGTCGATCAGCTGCGCCAGGGCTTCTGGAACCACTTCCCGGTGGCCGCGCTGGTCGGCGTGGTCATCGCGCTCGAGATGGCCGCGGTGCTGATCCCCGGCTTCAACCTGCAGGATGTGCCGGTGGCCGATGCGGCCGCGCTGAAGCTCGGCAACACCAAGCTGCTGGGCATCGAGGTCTACACCAAGTACCTGTACCCGCTGCAGATCGCGGCGGTGCTGCTGCTGGTCGCGATCATCGCGGCGATCACGCTGACATTGCGCCGCCGCAAGGACTCGCGCTACCAGAACCCGTCGGAGCAGGTGAAGGCGCGCAAGGCCGACCGCGTGCGGGTCGTCAAGCTCGCGCCGACGGTCGAGCCGCCGCCGGCGCCGCCCGAACCCGCGGTGGCTGCGGGAGGAGAAAAGAAATGAGCCTCGGTCCGGTGACGCTCGGCCATTACCTGTCGTTGGGCGCGATCCTGTTCGCGCTGTCGGTGATCGGCATCTTCCTGAACCGCAAGAACCTGATCGTGCTGCTGATGGCGATCGAGCTGATGCTGCTCGCGGTCAACCTGAACTTCGTCGCGTTCTCGCATTACCTCGACCCGGGCCGCTCGGACCCGATGGCCGGGCAGGTGTTCGTGTTCTTCATTCTCACGGTCGCGGCCGCCGAGTCGGCGATCGGGCTGGCGATCCTGGTCGTGCTGTTCCGCAACCGCGCGACCATCAACGTCGACGAGCTCGACGCGCTGAAGGGCTGAGGCGATGGCAAGCACCTTGAATCCGACGCTGCTGACCATCGTCCCGCTCGCGCCGCTGATCGGCGCGGTCGCCGCGGGCCTGTTCGGCAAGACCATAGGCCGGCGCGGCGCGCACTGGATCACCTGCATCGGCGTCGCGATCTCGCTCGCGATCTCGATCCAGACGCTGCTCGCGGTGCTCGACGGCGCGCGCTTCAACGCGACCGTCTACGAGTGGATGCGCATCGGCGGCCTGAAGATGGAGATCGGCTTCCTGATCGACGGGCTGACCGCGATGATGATGGTGGTCGTCACCTTCGTGTCGCTGATGGTGCACATCTACACCATCGGCTACATGGAGGAGGACCCGGGCTACCAGCGCTTCTTCTCCTACATCAGCCTGTTCACGTTCTCGATGCTGATGCTCGTGATGAGCAACAACTTCCTGCAGCTGTTCTTCGGCTGGGAAGCGGTGGGCCTCGTGAGCTACCTGCTGATCGGCTTCTGGTACACGCGGCCGACCGCGATCTTCGCGAACCTGAAGGCGTTCCTGGTCAACCGAGTCGGCGACTTCGGCTTCATTCTCGGCATCGGCCTGATCGTCGCGTACGCCGGCACGCTGAACTACGGCGACGCGTTCGCCCGCGGCGCCGATCTCGCGAAGCTCACGTTCCCGCACTCGGACTGGATGCTGATCACGGTGATCTGCATCTGCCTGTTCATCGGCGCGATGGGCAAGAGCGCGCAGTTCCCGCTGCACGTCTGGCTGCCCGACTCGATGGAAGGCCCGACGCCGATTTCGGCGCTGATCCACGCGGCCACGATGGTGACCGCCGGCATCTTCATGGTCACGCGCATGTCGCCGCTGTTCGAGCTGTCGGACACCGCGCTGTCGGTCGTGATGACGGTGGGTGCGATCACCGCGCTGTTCATGGGCTTCCTCGGCGTGATCCAGAACGACATCAAGCGCGTGGTCGCGTACTCGACGCTCTCGCAGCTCGGCTACATGACGGTCGCCCTCGGCGCCTCGGCCTACTCGGTCGGTGTCTTCCACCTGATGACGCACGCGTTCTTCAAGGCGCTGCTGTTCCTGGGCGCCGGCTCGGTGATCATCGGCATGCACCACGACCAGGACATCCGCAACATGGGCGGCCTGCGCAAGTACATGCCGATCACCTGGATCACGTCGCTCCTGGGCTCGCTCGCGCTGATCGGCACGCCGCTGTTCGCCGGCTTCTACTCGAAGGACTCGATCATCGAGGCGGTGCACGAGAGCCACCTGTGGGGCGCAGGCTTCGCGTACTTCGCGGTCGCGGCCGGCGTGTTCGTCACCGCGTTCTACTCGTTCCGCATGTACTTCCTCGTGTTCCACGGCGAGGAGCGCTTCCGCCACAAGCCGTTCCCGGGCGAGCACGATCATCCGGACGAGCACGGCCACGTCCACGTGCACGAGCCGCACGAGTCGCCTGCGGTCGTGTGGGTTCCGCTGGTCGCGCTGGCGATCCCGTCGGTCATCATCGGCTACCTGACGATAGGCCCGATGCTGTTCGGCGACTTCTTGAAGGACTCGATCGCGATCGACCTCGAACGCCACCCGGCGATGGAAGAGCTGAAGAAGGGCTTCCACGGCGCCGGCGCGATGGCCGTGCATGCGCTGACCTCGCTGCCGTTCTGGTTCGCGCTGGCCGGTGTCGTCGTCGCCTGGTACTTCTATCTCGTCAAGCCGGCCATCCCGGCAGCGATCGCGCGCACGTTCAAGCCCATCGTGACGATCCTCGAGAACAAGTACTACATGGACTGGATCAACGAGAACCTGATCGCGCCGGCAGCGCGTGGGCTCGGACGCGGGCTTTGGAAGGGCGGCGACGAGGCCGTGATCGACGGCGCGCTGAACGGTTCGGCGGCCACGGTCAACGGCATCGCGGCAGTGGGCCGTCGCCTGCAGAGCGGGTACCTGTACTGGTACGCGCTGGTGATGATCGTCGGTGTCGTCGCGTTGATGACCTGGCAGTTGTGGCCCGACCTGATGGCCTACCTGTCCGGCGGCGTCGGCCGCTGAGGCCGGTGCAGCCGGCTTGAATCGCGCACGGAGAACAAGAACATGGGTTTGTTGAGTCTGGCCATCTGGGTGCCGATCGTCACGGGTGCGGTGCTGCTCGCGCTCGGCCGGCCGGAGCAGGCGCGCACGGTGCGCTGGCTGGCACTGGCGTCGTCGCTCGTCGGGTTGCTCGTGACGATCCCGCTGATCACGGGCTTCGACACGACGACGGCCGCGATGCAGTTCCAGGAGAAGGCTGCCTGGATCGAGCGCTTCAACGTCAACTACCACCTCGGGGTCGACGGCCTGTCGATGTGGTTCGTGCCGCTGACCGCGTTCATCACGGTGATCGTCGTGATCTCGGCCTGGGAGGTCATCACCGACCGCGTCAACCAGTACATGGGCGCGTTCCTGATCCTGTCGGGCCTGATGGTCGGCGTGTTCGCCGCGCTCGACGGGCTGCTGTTCTACGTGTTCTTCGAGGCCACGCTGATCCCGATGTACCTGATCATCGGTGTCTGGGGCGGGCCGCGCCGGATCTACGCGGCGTTCAAGTTCTTCCTGTTCACGCTTGCCGGCTCGCTGCTGATGCTGGTCGCGTTGATCTACCTGTACTACAAGTCGGGCGGCAGCTTCGACATCCTGACCTGGCACAAGCTGCCGCTGGGCTCGCTGGCGCAGACCTTGCTGTTCTTCGCGTTCTTCCTCGCGTTCGCGGTCAAGGTGCCGATGTGGCCGGTGCACACCTGGCTGCCCGATGCGCACGTCGAGGCGCCCACCGGCGGTTCGGTCGTGCTGGCGGCGATCATGCTGAAGCTCGGCGCCTACGGCTTCCTGCGCTTCTCGCTGCCGATCACGCCCGACGCGAGCCACCAGTGGGCCTGGTTCATCGCCGCGATCTCGCTGATCGCGGTGGTCTACATCGGCCTGGTGGCGCTGGTGCAGAACGACATGAAGAAGCTGGTCGCGTACTCGTCGATCGCGCACATGGGCTTCGTGACGTTCGGCTTCTTCATCTTCAACGAGATCGGCATGGCCGGCGGCATCGTGCAGATGATCTCGCACGGCTTCGTCTCGGGCGCGATGTTCCTGTGCATCGGCGTGCTGTACGACCGGGTGCATTCGCGCGAGATCGCGGCCTACGGCGGCGTGACCAACACCATGCCCAAGTTCGCCGCCTTCGCGGTGCTGTTCGCGATGGCCAACTGCGGCCTGCCGGGCACCGCCGGCTTCGTCGGCGAGTGGATGGTGATCCTCGGCGCGGTCAAGTTCAATTTCTGGCTCGCGCTGATCGCCGCGACAGCGCTGATCTCGGGCGCTGCCTACACGCTGTGGATGGTCAAGCGGGTCTACTTCGGCGCGGTCGCGAACGACCATGTGAAGGAGCTGCTGGACATCAACCAGCGCGAGTTCATGATGCTCGCGGCCCTTGCGATCGCGGTGCTGTGGATGGGCGTATATCCCAAGCCTTTTACCGATGTGATGCAGGTGTCGGTCAGCGAGCTGCTGCGGCACGTGGCCATCAGCAAGTTGGGCAATTGATATGAACTGGTCCGCCGTCTACCCCGATATCGTGCTGCTGGCCATGGCCTGCGTGGTCGCCATGGTCGACCTGTGGGTCACCGATACGCGCCGCACGCCCACCTACTGGCTCACGCTGGTCTCGGTCGCCGTCGTCGGCGCGATGCACCTGGCCGCGTTCAACGACGGTGCAACCGTCTACGCCGCGCAGCGCATGGTCGTCGCCGATCCCATGGGCCATCTGCTGGGCGTGTTCGCCGCGATCGCGGTGATCGTCTCGCTGGTCTATGCGCGGCCGTATGCCGGCGAGCGCGACATGCTCAAGGGCGAGCTGTTCACGCTGGCGATGTTCACGCTGCTGGGCATCGACGTGATGCTGTCGGCGAACAACTTCCTCGTCGTCTACCTGGGCCTGGAGCTGATGTCGCTGAGCCTGTACGCGCTGGTCGCGCTGCGCCGCGACCATGCCGACGCGACCGAAGCGGCGATGAAGTACTTCGTGCTGGGCGCGCTGGCCAGCGGCTTCCTGCTCTACGGCCTGTCGATGATGTACGGCGCGACCGGCTCGCTCGAGATCAGCGAGGTGTTCAAGGCGATCGGCACCGGCCAGATCAACAAGTCGGTGCTGGTGTTCGGCGTCGTCTTCGTCGTCGCCGGCCTCGGCTTCAAGCTCGGCGCGGTGCCGTTCCACATGTGGGTGCCGGACGTCTATCAAGGCTCGCCGACCGCGATCACGCTGCTGATCGGCGGCGCACCCAAGCTCGCGGCGTTCGCGATCACGATCCGGCTGCTGGTCGAAGGCATGTCGGGCCTGGGCGGCGAGTGGCAGCAGATGCTGATCGTGCTGTCGGTCGGCTCGATGCTGCTCGGCAACGTCGTCGCGATCGCGCAGAGCAACCTCAAGCGCATGCTCGCGTACTCGTCGATCGCGCAGATGGGCTTCATGCTGCTCGGGATGACGCCGACGGTGATCAACGTCAACACGCTGTCGGCCGCGAACGGCTACAGCTCGTCGATGTTCTACATCACGACCTACGTGCTGACGACGCTGGGGACCTTCGGCATGGTCATGCTGCTGTCGCGCCAGGGCTTCGAGTCGGAGCAGATCGACGACCTCAAAGGCCTCGCCAAGCGCAGCCCGTGGTTTGCCGGCGTGATGGCGATCTTCATGTTCTCGCTCGCCGGGTTGCCGCCGACGGTGGGCTTCTACGCGAAGCTTGCGGTGCTGCAGGCGGTGGTGTCGACCAACGTCGCCGGCTACATCTGGCTCGCGGTCGCGGCGGTCGTGCTGTCGCTGATCGGTGCGTACTACTACCTGCGTGTCGTCAAGGTCATGTACTTCGACGATCCGATCGATGCGCGGCCCATCGTCAGCAGCGTCGACGTGCGCGCGGTGATGTCGCTGAACGGCGCGGCCGTGCTGCTGTTCGGGCTGCTGCCGGGCGGGCTGATGACGCTGTGCCGCGATGCGATCGTCAAGGCGCTGACGACCTGACGCGCGCTCTCGTTGCGCCGCCACTGAAGACCAACGAATGGGTTCGTCGGCCGCTGTCTGGCTGGTGCTGCTGGTGGCGATGATCGCCGCGAACCTGCCGTTCGCGAACGAGCGGCTGTTCATCGTCGGGCCGAAGCGTCAGCCCAAGGGCTTGGGCTGGCGCGCGCTGGAGCTGCTGGTGCTGTGGGGGCTGACGCTGGCGCTGGGCTTCGCGCTGGAGGCGCGGCTCGGGCAGGCCCAGGCGCAGGGCTGGGAGTTCTATGCGGCGTTCGGGTTCTTCTTCCTGACGCTCGCGTTTCCCGGATTTGTCTGGCGCTATCTGCGGCGGCACCACGGATGAATAAGGCCGACGATCCCGCGGCGCCGTCGTCGCCGGGCGAAGAAGGCTCGGACGTCGCCGACACCGCCCACCTGCGCGAGGAGACGCTGCACTCGCAGCAGGTCTACCGCGGCCATTTTCTCGACGTGCGCAGCGACCGCGTGCGCCTGCCCGACGGCGGCACTGCCGGGCGCGAGTACATCGTGCACCCGGGCGCCGTGATGGTCGTGCCGCTGCTGGACGACGGCCGCCTCGTCGTCGAGCGCCAGTGGCGCTACCCGCTGGCCCGCGTGATGCTGGAGTTCCCGGCCGGCAAGCTCGAGGCCGGCGAGCCGCCGCTGCAATGCGCGGTGCGCGAGCTGATCGAGGAAACCGGCTACCGCGCCGCCGAATGGGCGCGTGCCGGGCTGCTGCACAACGCGATCGCGTACTCGAACGAAGGCATCGAGGTCTGGTTCGCGCGCGGCCTGACGGCCGGCACACGCTCGCTGGACGTGGGCGAATTCCTCGATGTCGGCACCGCGACGCAGGAAGAGCTGGAGGCGCTCGCGATGCGCGGCGAACTGACCGACGCGAAGACGCTGATCGGACTGCTTTGGTTGCAGAATTGGCGCGCCGGCCGATGGTCTTTGCAGTGGGCGCGGCAGGAAGACCTGCTTGTCACGATAATGCAACAACCATGAAGGTGCTGAACCTGCGCTGCAGCCAGGACCACCGCTTCGAAGGGTGGTTCGCGTCGGACGAGGATTTTTCCTCGCAGACCGAGCGCGGGTTGATGGCGTGCCCGATCTGCGGGGACCAGGCGATCACGCGGCTGCCCAGCGCGCCGCGGGTGAACCTGCTCGGTCGCGGGGACGATGCGCGCCCGGCACCGACAGCCAACGCCGAAGCGCAGCGGCCCGCGGCGGCGATGGCCGAGCCTACGCCGCAGCAAACCCAGGCACGCTGGCTGCACGCGGTGCGCGAGGTGATCGCGAGCACCGAGGATGTCGGCGACCGTTTCGCCGAAGAGGCGCGCCGCATCCACTACGGCGAAGCCGAGCAGCGCGGCATTCGCGGCCGGGCGACACGCGAGGATGCCGATTCGCTGCGCGACGAGGGCATCGAGGTGCTGACCCTGGCGCTGCCGGAAGCGGTCAAGGGACCGCTTCAATAGGCCGACCTCAGCGAAAAGGCGGCCGCGGCTGCGGCGCCAGCACCACCAGGCTTGCGTCATCCAGCGCGCTGACCAGCGTGTCGCCGTCCTGGTCGACGGTGAACCCTTCGCCGCCGGCCAGCACGATGTCCCGCGGGTCGTGGTCGATCGTGATCCACAGCCCGCCGTGAAGCGCCTCGATGCGCTGCCCTCGAGCCCCCGTCAGGCGCAGGATGTCGCCCTTGCGCAGCGGGGTGGCGGCGGGCGTCAGGTCGCGGGTGTTCATGGCATCGTTCCTTTGGCATGATGGAGGCGCATGCGGCGCCTCATCCGATGAGGCCAGTCTGAGCGATACGCCCTGCATGCTCAAACGGTATTCCCGAATGCGTTGCATGCGGCGCTGGAATGCCAAACCGGAGTCCCGCGATGCGCCACTACGACCTGCCGCCGCTGGCCCAGCTCGAAGCCTTCGAGGCCTCGGCGCGCCATCTCAGCTTCACGAAGGCGGCCGACGAGCTTGCGCTGACCCAGTCGGCGGTGAGCCGGCAGATCGCCGCGCTCGAGGAGCACTACGCGCTGCCGCTGTTCCGCCGCCTGCACCGTGCGCTGCGCCTGACCGACGACGGCCAGCGCCTGTACGGTGCCGTCACCCAGGTGCTGTCGCAGCTGCACGATGTCAGCGCCGAACTGAAACGCGAGCGCCGTGTCAAGACCGTGATCGTGACGACGACGCCGGGCTTTGCCGGCCTGTGGCTGATCCCGCGGCTGCCCGGCTTCACCGCGCGACGACCCGACGTCGACGTGCGCATCTCGGCCGGCTACGAGCTCGCGAACCTGAACCGCGACGGCGTCGACCTCGCGATCCGCTACACCGACACGGAGCAGGCTGGTGCCTCCGCGCAGCGCCTGTTCGGCGACGTCGTGTTCCCGGTCTGCAGCCCGAAGCTTGCCCGCGACCCGGCGCGGCCGTTGAAACAGCCGCAGGACCTGCGCCTGCACACCTTGCTGCTGCAGCAGGAGTCAGGCGCCGGCGACCAGCTGCACGATTGGACGATGTGGCTGCACGCGATGAAGCTCGACGGCTTGAAGCCGGCCAGCACGCTGCGCTTTTCGATGTACGACCAACTGATCCAGGCCGCGCTCAGCGGGCAGGGCATTGCGCTGGGTCGCAGCCCGCTGATCGACGACCTGCTGCGCCAGCGCAAGCTCGTGAAGCCGTTCGCGACCAGCATCGTCTCGCCGCGCAGCTACCACCTGCTGCAGGCCGCTGCCGCGGCGCGCAAGAGCGAGGTGCAGGAGTTCGTCGCCTGGCTGCGCGAGGAGATCGAGCGCGAGATCGCCCCGGCCGCCAACGCGCCGCGCAGCCGCGCGGCCGTCGCCGCTACAGCACGCGCCCCGGGTTCAAGAGCCCGCGCGGGTCGAGCGCCGACTTGATCGCGCGCATCAGGCCGAGCGCGACCGGCGACTTGCGCTGCGCGAGCTCGACGCGCTTGAGCGCGCCGATGCCGTGCTCGGCCGAGATCGACCCGCCGTGCGGCGCCAGCGCGTCGTAGACCAGCGTGTTGACGGCGTGCTCGTGCTCGGCGATGAAGCGAGCCGCTTCGCTGCCGTCCGGCGCCTGCACGTTGTAGTGCAGGTTGCCGTCGCCGAGATGGCCGAAGTCGACCAGGCGCACGCCCGGGAAGCGGCTTTGCAGTGCCGCGTCGGTGTCGGCAACGAAACGCGGGATCGCCGAGACCGGCAGCGCGATGTCGTGCTTGATGTTCGGACCCTCGAGGCTTTGCGCAAGCGGAATCGCCTCGCGCAAATGCCACATCGCATGCGACTGCTCCAGGTTCGAGGCGACCGCGGCATCGCTGATCAGGCCGCGTTCGAGCGCGGCCTCGAGCAGCCCTTCGAAGAGGCCCTGCGCGTGGGCTTCGCCCTCGCTGTCGGATTGCTCGAGCAGCACGGTCCATGGCGAAGGCGGCAGCGGCTGCGGCAACTGGGCGAAGTGCTTGCGAACGAGTGCGAGCGCGTGTTCGTTCATCACCTCGAGGCCGGTCAGCGCGGCACCGAGCCGCGAGCGCGCGAGCTGCAGCAGCTCGACCGCGGCTGCCAGCGTCGGCACCGCGGCCAGCGCCGTGGTCACCGCGGCGGGTTGCGGATGCAGCTTCAACGTCGCCGCGGTGATGATGCCCAGCGTGCCTTCGCTGCCGATGTACAGGTCGCGCAGGTCGTAGCCGGTGTTGTCCTTGCGCAGCCCGTTCAGGCCGTTCCAGACCTCGCCCTGCGCCGTCACGACCTCCAGGCCCAGGCACAGCTCGCGCGCATTGCCGAAACGCAGCACCTGCGTGCCGCCGGCGTTGGTCGCGAGGTTGCCGCCTATCGTGCAGCTCCCTTCGGCCGCCAGGCTCAGCGGGAACAGCAGCCCGGCGTTCGCGGCCGCTTCCTGCGCCGTCTGCAGCACGCAGCCGGCTTCGACCGTCATCGTCAGGTTCGCCGCGTCGATTGCCCGGACCTTGTTCAAGCGGGTCAAGTTGAGCAGCACCTGCGTGCCGCTCTCGTCCGGCACCGACGCGCCGACCAGCCCGGTGTTCCCGCCTTGCGGCACGATCGCGATGCCGTGATCGGCACACGCCTTCACGACCGCGGCGACCTCGTCGGTCGAGCCGGGCCGCACGACTGCGAGGGCACGGCCGCGATAGCGCTTGCGCCAGTCGATCTCGTACGCCGAGAGGTCACCGTCGGTCAGCACCTGCGCTGCGCCGACAGCGGCTCGCAACGCAGTCAGCACCGCGATCGTGGTGGTCGTCATCGAGAATTTCCTTCGGTGATAGCGGCCTTCGCGCGACGCAGGCGCCAGCGCACATGCGCTCCGCACGCGGCGAACAGCAGCACGCACAGCACGACCTCGATCATGGCCAGCACGGCCGCTGCGCCGCGGTCGCTGGTCGCGCGCACGAGGCCTTCGGTCACGTACAGCCAGACGAGCAGGCTGAGCCAGCGGTAGGTGTACAGCCGGTTGCGGAGCAGCCCGGGCAGCGCGAACGCCAGCGGCACCACCTTCAGCGCCAGCGTGCCGCGGCCGGTCGGCGCGAGCCAGAGCTCCCAGGCGAGGCCGAGCGCGATCAGGGCGACGAGGCTCGCGAGGGCGACCGTGCGGGTCCAGCGCACGGACGAGTCGGACAACGGATCGATCAACGCAGGGCTCGCAGACATCGCTGGCTATCATGCCAGCAATGAACCCGGCGACCCTGTTCCGATCCGCGCTGCACGAGCAGTTGCCGCGCTTGATCGAAACGTTGCAGACGTGGCCCTGGCTGAGCACGCTGCAGACCCTGCGCAGCCGCTTCCGCGAGGACCGGCTCGGCCTGACCGCGAGCAGCCTGACCTTCACGACCCTGATCTCGCTGGTGCCGCTGGTCACCGTGATGCTGGCGATCTTCTCGGCGTTCCCGATGTTCGCGAGCTTCGAAGATGCGCTGCAGAAGTATTTCCTGCAGACGCTGGTGCCGCCGAACATCGCCAAGCCGGTGCTGGGCGCGCTGACCCAGTTCGCGAGCAAGGCGAACCGGCTGGGAACGGTCGGGCTGGTCTTCCTCGTCCTGGCCGCGTTGGCGCTGATGCTGACGATAGACCGCACGCTGAACTCGATCTGGCGCGTGCGCACGCCGCGGCCGATCGCGCAGCGTGTACTGGTCTACTGGGCCGCGTTGACGCTGGGCCCGCTGGTGTTGGGCGTGAGCCTGAGCGTGACCTCGTATGCGCTGTCGGCCTCGAAAGGGCTGGTCGGCGAGATCCCCGGCGGCGTCAGCTTCCTGCTCGGCACGCTCGAGTTCGGGCTGATTGCGTCCGGCTTCGCGGGCTTGTTCCATTACGTGCCGAACACCCACGTGCGCTGGCGCCATGCGATCGCCGGCGGCATCTTCACGGCGGTCGGCATCGAGCTCGCGAAGCGCGCCCTGGGCTGGTATCTCGCGGCGGTCCCGACCTACTCGGTGCTGTACGGCGCATTCGCGACGCTGCCGATCTTCCTGATCTGGCTGTATCTGCTCTGGGTCATCGTGCTGCTCGGTGCGGTGGTCGCCGCATACGCACCCAGCCTGAAGATGCGCGTCGCGCGCTGGCCCGACACGCCCGGCGTGCGCTTCCAGCTCGCGGTCGCGGTGCTGCGCGAGCTCGACGCCGCGCGCGAGCGCGGCGCATCCGGCCTGCACCTGGATGCGCTCTCGACCACGCTGCGCACCGACCCGCTGCAGATCGAGCCCATCGTCGATGCGCTGCTCGAGCTCGACTGGGTCGGTCGACTCGAGGAGGCCGGCAACCCGCGCCATGTGCTGCTGTGCGACCCGGCGACGACACCGGCGCAGCCGCTGCTTGCCAAGCTGCTGATCGAGCCCACGCTTGCGCTGAGCGGCTTCTGGCGCCGCGCAGGATTCGATGCGATGACGGTGCGCGAGCTGCTGACGGTGTGACGCCGCGTCAGTGCGATGCCGTCGATCGGGCCGATGTCAGCGCATCGCTTCCAGCGGTATGGCTGCGCAGTGCGTCACGCAGTTCTTGCCGCAGCGCTTGGCCGCATACATGGCGTCGTCGGCCTTCTGCAGCAGCTCGAGCGGGTGGCGTGCATCGATGGGCGCGAGCGCGTAGCCTATGCTTGCGCTGACCGCACTGGGCGTCAAGGTGCAAGCGGCGGTGCGCGCGGCTGTGGCTGCGTGCACCGCCGCGAGCAGGTGCAGCGCGAGCGCCTCGGCACCGCCGGGGTCGCGCACCGGCGCGAGCACGAGGAACTCGTCGCCGCCGAAGCGGCCGACCGCGTCCTCGGCACGCACCGCGGACTGCAGTGCGGCCCCGACCGCGACCAGCAACGCATCGCCCTCGCGGTGCCCGAGCCGGTCGTTGACGCTCTTGAATCCGTCGAGGTCGACGAAGAACAGCGCGAACGGCGTGCGCGCCGAGTCGGCGAGGGCGGCCTCGATGCGGTCCATCATCGTGCGCCGGCTCAGCACGTCGGTCAGCGCGTCGTGCTCGACCCGGCGCTTGAGCTTCTCTTGCGTGACGGTGAGTTCGTGCACATCGACCGTCACCGTGTACAGGCCGATCACCTGACCGGCCGTGTCGAAGTCCGGCACATAGCTCGTGCGCAGCCAGCGCGGCCCTTGCGGCAGCGAGTTGACCAGGCGCGTGTACTGCACCGTCTTGCCCTCGAGCGCACGCTGGAAGTAGGGCTCATGCTCGGCCCAGCGCTTCGCCCCGCGCACCAGGCCGATGTGGCGGCCGAGCAGGTTCTCGGCGGCCTCGCCGACGATCTCGCTGTAGGCCTTGTTGACGAAGCGCAGCGTGAATTCGCGGT
Organism: Burkholderiaceae bacterium; assembly: GCA_035280545.1. Classification (GTDB taxonomy): domain Bacteria; phylum Pseudomonadota; class Gammaproteobacteria; order Burkholderiales; family Burkholderiaceae_C; genus DATCSE01. Next base: position 13,609 of record DATEFR010000442.1, read on the forward strand.
CGACGTAGGTCAGCGGGTACGGGATGTTGTCGGCGAAGCGGTCCAGCCGCTGGCGGGCCGCGGCCAGCTCGTCCTGGCGGATGACGTCGTCATGGATGTCGAACGCGATCGTGAACACCGCCTCGACGCGCCCGGCCGGGTCGCGATCGGGGAACACCTGGATGCGCGCCCAGCGGCCTGCCATCCGGCCGTGCCTGAGCACGCGTTCGTAGGTGTCGTTGCGCCCGGCGAACGCGGCCTCGAACGCCGGCTTCGCGGCGCGCCAGGCGTCGGCCCCGTACAGCGCCTCCAGCGTCTGGCCGAGCAGTTGCTCGCGCGGCCGATTGGCCCAGCCGAGATAGGGCTGGTTGCAGAACAGCAGTCGCGCATCGGCGTCCCAACGTCCGATCGGCAGGTCGACCGCATCGACCAGGCGTTCGATGTGCGGGACACGGGGGTCGAGCGCGGCGTCCATGCGGCTCACTCCAGTCGGACTAGAACCGAATCCGCCCGGTCCAGATGTCCTTGTACATGACCCAGTCGCCCATGAAGCTGTACAGCGGGCGCTTGAACGACGCCGGCTTGTTCTTCTCGAAGCCGAAGTGGCCGATCCAGGCGAAGCCGTAGCCGCAGAGCAGCGCGAGCGGCACGAACAGCTGCCACCGGCCGGTCCACACGGCCAGCAGCGCGCAGAGCAGCGCGAGCGTCGAGCCGACGAAGTGCAGCCGTCGGCAGGTGCGGTCGCGATGCTCGCTCAGGTAGAACGGGTAGAACTCGGCGAAGCTGTGCAGCTCGCGCGCGTTCTTCGGGGCAGCGGTCTCGGCCATGGCGTGTCTCCTCCGTGCGGACTCGCGAGCGCGACCTCACGCAACGGCGCGACGCAACGCAGCGAGCACGGCATCGGGCGCTTCGGCCAGCATCGCGTGCCCGGCGTCCACCGTCTGCACTTGCGTGGGCACCTTCGCGGTCAACGCTGCGCTGATCGTAGCCGTCTGTTTCGGGCTCGTCATCTGGTCGCGCGCGCCCAGCACCAACGTTGCGGGGCAGCGCACCCGGGCCGCCGCTTCGAGGCCGCCGGCATAGCGGTCGCAGACGCCGAAGTCGTGATGGAACAGGTTCTGCGCCGGCTGGCCCGCCTGCACGCGGCGCATCAGCGCCCGGCTCGCGCCGTGCAGCCAGGTGCCGGGGCCGGGGTACGAGGGCTTGGCGGCGCTGCCTGCATGCGAGTACGCGTTGACCATGTCGATCGCTTTCAGCGGTTCGCGCAGCGCCGTCTG
>DATEFR010000443.1:0-3476 GCA_035280545.1 Burkholderiaceae bacterium
ACGCACGACAGCACCGGGCCGAAGATCTCTTCCTTGTAGATGCGCATGGACGGCTGCACGTGGTCGAACAGCGTGCCGCCGGTGAAGAAGCCGGCCTCGTGGCCCGAGACCTTGAAGCCGCGGCCGTCGACGACCAGCTTCGCGCCTTCCTCGATGCCGGTGCCGATGTAGCCTTCGATGCGCTCGAGCGCCTGCTTCGTGACGATAGGCCCCATCTCGGCATCCAGCTCCATGCCGTTCTTGACCTTCAGCGTCTTCGCGCGCTCGGCCAGTTTCGGCACGATCTTGTCGGCCACGTCGCCGACCAGCACCGCAACCGAGATCGCCATGCAGCGCTCGCCGGCCGAACCGTAGGCGGCGCCGATCAGTGCGTCGACCGCCTGGTCGATGTCGGCATCGGGCATCACGACCATGTGGTTCTTCGCGCCGCCCAGCGCCTGCACGCGCTTGCCGTGGTGCGCGCCGGTCTCGTAGATGTACTGCGCGATCGGCGTCGAGCCGACGAACGACAGCGCCTTCACGTCCGGATGGGTCAGCAGCGCGTCGACCGCGACCTTGTCGCCCTGCACGACGTTGAACACGCCGTCGGGCAGCCCGGCCTGCTTCAGCAGTTCGGCCATGAACAGCGACGGGCTCGGGTCGCGCTCGCTGGGCTTGAGGATGAAGCTGTTGCCGCAGGCGATCGCCACCGGGAACATCCACATCGGCACCATGCATGGGAAGTTGAACGGCGTGATGCCGGCGACCACGCCCAGCGGCTGGCGCAGCGTCCAGTTGTCGATGCCGGTGGAGACCTGGTCGGTGTAGTCGCCCTTCAGGAGCTGCGGCACGCCGCAGGCGAACTCGACGATGTCGATGCCGCGCGTGACCTCGCCCTGCGCATCGGTGAAGACCTTGCCGTGCTCGGCGGTGATCATCGCGGCCAGCGTGTCGCGGTGCTGGTTCAGCAGCTCGAGGAACTTGTTGAGCACGCGGGCACGGCGGATCGGCGGCGTGTCGGCCCAGGCCGGGAACGCGGCCTTCGCGGCGGCGACTGCGGCGTTGACCTCGTCGGTCGAGGCCAGCGCGACCTGGCGCGCGACCGCGCCGGTGGCGGGGTTGTAGACCGGCTGGCGGCGCCCGCTCGTGCTGGCCACGGCGCGGCCTCCGATGTAGTGCGCGACTTCGCTGCTTTGCGTGAACGGTTCGGGGGCGCCCATGGTGTCTCCAGTCTGGTCAGTTCGAACGAACGGTCCACGGAGTCTAGGAGCCGATCGGCGGTATGCCAATGCGGCGGGCCTGGACGGATTGTTCACGAACGCGAACAATCCCTGGATGGCGACTCGAAACATCGACGCACTCTGGTCCCATGTGCACTGGCTGGGCACGCTGGCGGCCAGCGGCAGCTACACCGCGGCGGCGCAGCGCCTCGCAGTCAGCAAGGCGGCGATGAGCCAGCGCATCGCCGAGCTCGAGCGTGCGGCCGGCGTGCCGCTGGTCCAGCGCACGACGCGCAGCGTGCGACTGACGCCGGCCGGCCAGCAGCTCGTCGACCAGACCCGCGCCGCGTTCGAGCAGATCGAGCGCGGCCTGGCCGGCGTGCGCGAGCTCGCGGAAACGCCGCGCGGCGTGCTGCGCGTGACCGCGCCGGTCGCGCTGGGGCGCCAGCAGATCGCGCCGGTGCTCGATGTGTTCCTGCGTGCCTATCCCGACGTGCGCGTCGACCTCGACTTGTCCGATCACCTGGTGAACCTGGCACGCGAGGGCTTCGACCTCGCGGTGCGGCATGTCAGCGCACCGCCCGACAACCATGTCGCCTGGAAGCTGTGCGGCTCGCGCACGCTGCTGGTGGCCAGTGCCGGTTACCTGCGGCGGCGCGGCACGCCGCGCCATCCATCGGACCTGGCCGGGCACGACTGCCTGGCCTACTTGCGCAGCGGCACGGCGCAATGGCAGTTCGAGCGGCCGCCGGAACGCGCCGCCTCGTCGGAGCGCGATGTCGAACGGGTCCGCGTGTCGGTGCGTGGTCCGCTGCGCGCGAACAACTCCGAGCTGCTGCGCGATGCGGTGCTCGACGGGATGGGCATCGCGCAGATCCCCGACTTCAGCGTCGCGGCGGCGCTGCGCGCCGGCAAGCTGCGCGAGGTGCTGCCGGCGTGGCGGCCGGTCGGCTTCTTCGGCGATGCGGTCTACGCGCTGCGCCCGTGGAGCCCGACGACGCCGCGCGCGGTGCGCGAGCTGGTCGAGCACCTGCGCAAGGCGTTGGCGCCGGGGTTCTGGGCGTAGGCTGCGCCGCGTTGGCGCCCTACGCCAGCATGAAGCCGAGGTTGCGCGTCGAGAAGTTGCCGAGGTTCGGGAACACGCTCAGCGCATCGGTGTCGGACGCGCCGAACCACTTCGCGAGCGTCGCGCCGAGCTGGTCGACCGAGGTGGTGGGCAGCAGGCTGCCGTTGCCGAGCTGGTCCGGGCTCGAGTCGAAGTTGTTGTTGTTCGTGTTCTTCGCGCCCAGCACCGGGAACGCGCCGTAGATGTCGCCGCCCTTCACGGCGCCGCCCATCACGAAGTGGTGCGCGCCCCAGCCGTGGTCGGTGCCGTCGCCGTTGCTCGTGAAGGTGCGGCCGAAGTCGCTGGCGGTGAAGGTCGTGACCTTGCTGCGCGCGCTCATGGCGCCCAGCGTGGTGTCGAAGTACGTCATCGCGTGCGCGAGCCGGGCCATCAGGTCGGCGTTGCCGCGGTTCTCGTTGTCGTGCGAGTCGAAGCCGCCCAGGCTGACGAAGAACACCTGGCGCTTCGCGACGATGCCGGTCGCGCTGCTCGCATCGATCATGCGGGCGACAACCTGCAGCTGCTGCGCGAGGCTGTTGAACGCCTTGGCACCGGTCAGCGGGTTGTCGTACTGCAGCTTCGGGTCGTTGTTCGCGTTGTAGCTGCCGCTGGCCGGCGCGGTGCCGAACAGCGGGTCGCTGGCCGGCTTCAACGCCGTGCGCAGCGTGGTCTCGGCGTCGATCGAGCGTGTCGCGACGGCGGCCAGGTCGGTCTCGAACACATGGCCGCCGCGCGAGCCGGTCACGATGCTGCGCATCGCGGCGGCGACGTCGGTCGAGCCGAAGACCTTGTCGTTCGAGTCCGAGCCCATGCGGATCGCACCGTTCGTGCTGACCTGGTACTGCTGCACCGTCTGGCCGCTGAGCCACACCGCGTTGCCGGCCGCCGAGATCGCCGTGAAGATCGCGCGCGAGTTCTGCGAGGCCATCAGGTCGCCGAGGCGCCCGCCCCAGCCGACGGTCGCGCCCTCGGGCTTGAACGACATCCAGGTGTTCTGCTGGTCGTTGTGCGAGAACAGGCTCGCGGGCCGGCGGCCCTTGCCGCTGTTGTAGGTCGTCTTGGTCAGCGGCTCGACCAGCGGGCCGACGTTGGCGACGATCGCGAGCCGTTTGTCGGTGTTGAACATCGTCTGCAGCGAGCCCATCAGCGGGTGCAGCGCGAAGGTCTGCGTG
>DATEFR010000444.1:0-4335 GCA_035280545.1 Burkholderiaceae bacterium
TTTGGCGGCATCGCCGCCGGCGCCGCTGGCATCGCCAAGATTCTGTTCCTCGTCTTCCTGGTCCTGGCCGTGGCGGGCTTCCTGATCAACGCCCTCAGGCGTTAGCGGCTCGCGAAGGCGCGCGGAGCGGACGCCGCATGCTGCGCAGCCTTTGCGGGCACCGCCCAAACGGGACCGCAAGCCTCAGTGGCCGACGATCGCCCCCTTCATCGGCCCGAGCACGCCCAGCAACTCGCCCTTCTCGCGCGCAGGCACCTTGAATTTGTCGAGCGACTTCACGAGGTCTTCGACGAGCGCATCGAACTCTTCGCTGCGGATGTTCATGCCCTCGTGTGCCGTCGCCATGTCACGCCCGGCGTACTTGCATGGGCCGCCGGTGCCGGCGCAGATCTGATCGACGAGCATCGCCTTCAGGCGCGGGATGTCGGTTTTGGCGAAGCGCGTGTTGATGCGAGCATCACCCGCGACGTTGCCGACGAAGTCATCGACGACCGCGGTGATCGCGGGCTTGCCGCCGAGGCGCTCGTACAGCGACGCATCCTGCATCGGCTTCGAAGGCATCGCGCAGCCTGTCGCGCTCAGGAGTACGGCGCACGCGATGGAGGCCAGCATCACTCTCTTGCTCATGGTTCGATCTCCATTGATGGGTGGTGCCTGCGTATACGCGGACTTCGCCGCAGCGGATGCACTCCTGTCCTCCGAAGCCAGACAACGGCCATCGCGGCCACCATCACCGAGATCTGCAGCTCGATGCGAACATCAGTCCGCTGGCCATTCCGCTCGGCAAGTGGTTCAATGCGCCTCATCGGTGGGGACCCCGTGGGCGATTTCGCTGTGTGCGGGTCATCCGGCGTCAGACCCAACAGAGCGTCATGGCCAACGAGAAGCGCGTCGCCACAAACGACTTGAACGCCTTCGTGGTCGCGCAGGCCGCCGCGCTCAGTGGCGCCACCCGCGTGCTGCTGCTGATCGACACCGACTCCGGGCCTGCGGTCGCCGGCTCGCAGTTGCCCAGAGGCGAGTCGCCCGCACAACTGCTGCGGGCCATCGTCCCGTGGCTTGCCGAGGTGCGTCGCACCCGCGGCGCGCAGCTGCACCACGGCCCCGCCGACGCCGGCCCGGCGCGCCAGCGCTCGTGCATCGTCTTGCCGCTGCTGTCGCGCCGAACGCTGCTGGGTTTTCTGTACGCCGACATCGACGGCCGCTTCGGTCGCTTCGACAACGCGATGCGCGACCGGCTGGCGCAACTCGGCCTGCAGGCGGCCGCCGTGCTGCGCGACGAGCCCGGCCACCGTGCGCTGCAGCGCCGGCTCGAGCAACGGGAGGCCGAGCTCGCGGCGGTCAACACCATCCAGCAAGGGGTCGCGGGCGCGCTCGCCTTCGACGGCATCGTCGAGCTGGTGGGTGACAAGCTGCGCGAGCTGTTCAGCAGCGACGACCTGATGATCACCTGGCGCGACGCGCACAGCGAGCAGGCGCGCCAGCTCTACGTCGTGCAGCACGGCAAGCGCCACACGCTGGCGCCGGTCACGGTCAACCCGCAGGGGCGCTTCTTCCACGCGCTGCTGGCCAATCAACCGGTGCTCGCCAACAGCCGTGCCGAGATGGACGCCTGGGGGCTGCACACGCTGGCCGGCCTGGACCCCAGCCTCGCGACCCTGACGGTGCCGATCTTCGTCGCCGGCCAGCTGACCGGCGGCATCACCCTGGACAGCCACGATCCCGAGCGCCGCTTCGACGACGCCGATGTCCGGCTGCTGCAGATGGTCGCGGGCAGCACGGGATTGGCGCTGCACAACGCGCGGCTGTTCGACGAGACCAAGGAGGCACTCGACCGCCAGACCGCCACCGCCGAGGTGCTGCATTCGATCAGCGGTTCGTTGACCGACACCCAGCCGGTGTTCGAGCACATCGCCGAACGCGCCACGCGCCTGACCCGGGCCGACTACGGCATGGTGTACCGCTTCGACGGCCAACTGATCCACGTGGTGGCCACTTACGGCGTGAACCCGCAAGGCGTGGAAGCGGCGCGGCGGCTGTACCCGATGCCGCCGGGTGATGCGTCCGTGACGGCGATGGCCATCCGGGATGGGCGCGTGGCGATGGTGCCCGACGTGTTCGAGCTCCCGCCCGCGTCCTATGCGGCGCAGACGGTGGCTCGCTCCACCGGCTACCGCAGCGTGCTGAGCGTGCCGATGCTGCACGACGGCAAGACGATAGGCGCCGTGACGGTGATGCGACTCGAGCCCGGCATCTTTCCCGACAAGGCCGTGGATCTGCTGAAGACCTTCGGCAGCCAGGCCGTGATCGCGATCCAGAACGTCCGCCTCTTCAACGAGACCCGCGAGGCCTTGCGGCATCAGACGGCCAGCGCCGAGATCCTGCAGGTGATCAGCAGCTCGGTCTCCGATACCAAGCCCGTGTTCGACGTGATCCTGCAGAGCTGCCGCACCCTGTTCGGAAGCGAGGAAACGGGCGTGCTGCTGGTCGGCGACGACGGCCGCCTGCATCTGGCCGCGACGACCGAGGGCTCGGCGTTCGGACCACTGTTCCCGGTGTCGTTCGACGACGAGACCGGCACCGCCCTCGCGATACGCGAGCGCCGCGTGCTGCACTATCCCGACGTGCTGAACCAGCCCGACGTGCCCGAGCGCTTGCGAGCCTCGGCGCTGCACATGGGCACGCGCTCGATGGTGCTGGCGCCCATGCTCTGGCAGGAGCGCGGCATCGGCTCGATCTATATCGCACGCAAGCAGGCGATCGCGTTCAGCGACAAGGAGATCGCGCTCTTGTCGACCTTCGCCGACCAGGCGGTGATCGCGATCCAGAACGCCCGGCTGTTCCGCGAGGCGCAGCAAGCGCGCGCCGCGGCCGAGTCCGCCAACGAAGCCAAGAGTGCCTTCCTCGCGACCATGAGCCACGAGATCCGCACGCCGATGAACGCGGTGATCGGCATGAGCGGGCTGCTGCTGGACACGCCGCTGACCGATGAGCAGCGCGACTACGCCGGCACCATCCGCGACTCCGGCGACGCGCTGCTGACCATCATCAACGACATCCTCGACTTCTCGAAGATCGAGTCCGGGCACATGGGCATCGAGTCCCAGCCGTTCGATCTGCGCGAATGCGTCGAGACCGCGCTCGACCTGGTGGCCCCGCGCGCGGCGGAGAAGCAGCTCGACCTCGCCTATCTGTTCGAAGGCGACGTGCCGGCCGCGCTCGACGGCGACGTGACGCGGCTGCGCCAGATCCTGCTGAACCTGCTGGCCAACGCGGTGAAGTTCACCGAGGCCGGCGAGGTGGTGCTCACGGTCAACGCGAAGCCGCCCGCCGGTGGCCGCTGCGAGCTGGCGTTCGCGGTGCGCGACACCGGCATCGGCCTCACGCCCGACGGAATGGGCCGCTTGTTCCAGCGTTTCAGCCAGGCCGACTCCTCCACCACGCGCCGGTACGGCGGCACCGGCCTGGGCCTGGCGATCAGCAAGCGCCTGGCCGAGCTGATGGGCGGCTCGATGTGGGCCGAGAGCGAGGGCACGGGGCGCGGCTCGACTTTCCGCTTCACCATCGTGGCGCCGGTGGCCAGCGCCACCCCGAGCGCACGCCGCGAGTTCGCCGGCGAGCAGCCCGCGCTGGTCGGCAAGCGCATGCTGGTGGTCGACGACAACGCCACCAACCGCAAGGTGCTTGCGCTGCAGAGTTCCAAATGGGGCATGCAGGTGCGCGACACCGCGTCGCCGGCGCAGGCGCTGCAGTGGCTGGGCGCCGGCGAGGCGTTCGATGTCGCGATCCTCGACATGCACATGCCCGAGATCGACGGGCTGCAGCTCGCGCGTGCCGTGCGCGGCACCGGCGCGACGCTTCCGCTGGTGCTGTTCAGCTCGCTGGGCCGACGCGAGGCGGGCGACACCGACGGCCTGTTCGCGGCCTGCCTCGGCAAGCCGCTGCACCAGTCGCAGCTGTTCGACACGCTGGTGGGTCTGCTCGCGAAAGGCACGGTAGCGCCGCGCGCGCGGCCCGCCGCGCCGAAGTCCACCCTCGACATGACATTGGCCGCGCGCCATCCGCTGCGCATCCTGCTGGCGGAGGACAACCTCGTGAACCAGAAGCTGGCACTGCGCCTGCTGTCGCAGATGGGCTACCGCGCCGACGTCGCGGCCAACGGCATCGAGGCGATCGAGAGCATCGAGCGCCAGCCCTACGACGTGGTGCTGATGGACGTGCAGATGCCCGAGATGGACGGCCTGGAGGCCGCGCGCCGCATCACGGCCAGGTTCGAGGCCGGCCTGCGCCCGCGCATCGTCGCGATGACCGCCAATGCGATGCAGGGCGACCGCG
>DATEFR010000445.1:0-5528 GCA_035280545.1 Burkholderiaceae bacterium
GCGCGCATCGTCATCGACGTGCCGCTGAAGGACGCGCACTGGCTGCGCGAATCGAGCATCTTCACGCTGGTGCGCGGCGTCGTCGGCAACACCAACATCCGCGCCTACAGCGGCGTGCTGACCGACCCGCCGCTGCCCGACGGCGCCGTGCGCCCGGTGCTGCGCGGCGACACCGCCGCCGAGATCCCCAAGCTGATGGCCTCGGCCCGCGAGCTGTTGAGCAACCTGAGCGCGCTGACCGCCTCCGACTCCGCGCTCAGCGGCAGCCTGGGCAACGTGCAATCGGCCACCGACCGGCTCAAGGGCCCCGGCGGCGGGTTGAGCCTGCTGCTCGGCAGCGAGGCCGAGGCGCAGAAGCTGATCGCAACGCTGGAGCGCACCAACACCCTGCTCGCCCGCCTCGACGGGCTGGCCGCCAAAGCCGACACCCAGGTCTTCGGCAAGGACGGCGTGATGCCGCACGCCAACGCGAGCGTGCAGCAGCTCAACGCGCTGCTGGCCGACGCCCGCGCGAGCCTCAAGAAAGCCGACGGCATCCTCGACGACGCGAAGACCATCAGCGGCAACGCCAAGACCGCGACCGCCGACCTGGGCACGCTGCGCGCGCAGGTCGAGGCCAGCCTGCGCAACGTCGACGCGCTGATCCTCGAGGTGAACCGCAAGTGGCCGTTCGCGCGCGAGAGCAGCGAGGTCAAGCTGCCATGAGCGCGAAGACACGCGCGGCGCTGCTGGCACTGCTGCTCGCGGCCTGCTCGAGCACGCCGCCGCCGCCCGACTGGCAGAGCAACTCGAAGGCCGCGATCGAACGCGCCGTGGCCGCCCACCTGACCGGCAATGACCGCATCGAAGCGCTCGAGTTCGAGCGCGCACGCAGCGAGGTCGCCCGCACCGGCCGCTTCGACCTGGCCGCGCGCATGGAGCTGATGCGCTGCGCCGCCCGCGTCGCCAGCCTGACCTTCGAGCCCTGCCGCGGCTTCGAGGCGTTGCGCGATCAGGCCGATGCCGCCGAGCGCCGTTATGCCGACTACCTCGCCGGCCGCGCCATCGCGCCGCAGGACATCGCGCTGCTGCCGCCGGCGCAGCAGACCGGCGCGGGCGCTGGCCCCGGCGCCGCGTTGAAGGAGATTACCGACCCGTTTGCACGCCTCGTCGCGATCGGCGTGCGTTTCGAGACGAACCGTGCCGACCCGGCCGCGATCGATCTTGCGATCGCCACAGCCTCGGCGCAAGGCTGGCGCCGCCCGCTGCTCGCGTGGCTGAACGTGCAACTGCAGCGCGCGCAAAGTGCCGGCGCACAGGCCGACGTGGAGCGGCTGCGCCGGCGCATCGAGCTGGTCGCAGGTCCGCCGCCCGGCTGAGCCGCGCTGCAGTCGACACCCCCGGTTCCATGATCGCCGCCACCACCCGCGCCCGGCTGCTCGAGCGCTACCCGATGCTGACCGGCCTGAGCGCCGACGAGCTGGCCGACCTGCTCGCCGGCGCCAGCCTGCTGCGCGTGACCCGCGGCACCATGATGTTCGACGAGCAGCAGCCCTGCCGCGGCTTCCCGCTGCTGCTCGCGGGCTCGGTGCGCATCGTCAAGGCGGCGGTCAATGGCCGCGAGCTGCATCTCTACGACGTGGAACCCGGCGACACCTGCATCCTCACCAGCGGCTGCCTGCTCGGCCACGCGGCCTACCCGGCGCGCGGCGAGGTGCGCGACGACGCCGAGATCGTGATGCTGCCGGCCCCCGCGTTCCAGCTGCTGATGGCGCGGCTGGAGCCGTTTCGCGACCAGGTGTTCCATGCCTTCTCGGCACGGCTGGCCGAGCTGATGGAGCTGGTTTCGGCGGTGGCCTTCCAGAAGCTGGACCAGCGGCTGGCCAAGGCGCTGCTCGCGAAGACGGCGCCGATCCGCATCACCCACCAGGCACTGGCCGACGAACTCGGCAGCGTGCGCGAGATCGTCAGCCGGCTGCTGAAGAACTTCGCCGACAACGGCTGGCTGCGGCTGGGCCGCGAGCAGATCGAGATCGTCGACGCGGACGCGCTGCGGCGCTACACGACGCTCTAGGTCGAAGCGGCCCGAGCCCATGCGTCATCGACCCTGAGTGACGTTCCTCACAGAGCCCGCGCACCGCCCGCTCGACAATGCCGTCCATGGACATTGCCTCGACCTTCACCCCGCTGCCGGCCCTCATCGGCGGCCTCGTGATCGGCGCCGCGACGGCGCTCTATCTGCTCGGCAACGGCCGCGTGGCCGGCATCGCCGGCATCGTGGCCGGACCGTTGCGCACGCTGTTCGCGCGGCACGCGACCGGCACCACGCTGAGCCGGCTGCTGGCGCCGCCCTATCGCGCGTCGCTGCTCTTCATTGCCGGCCTGCTGCTCGCGCCGTGGTTGTGGCGGCTGTTCGCGCCGTGGCCGCCCATCCGCGTGGCCGCGGGCCCGGCGATGCTGATCGCGGCCGGCCTGCTCGTCGGCATCGGCGTGCGCATGGCCAACGGCTGCACCAGCGGGCACGGCGTGTGCGGGCTGTCGCGCTTCTCGCTGCGCTCGGGGGTCAACGTGCTCGTTTTCATGGCGGCCGGCGTCATCACCGTCACGGTGGTGCGCCACGTCTTCTGAGCGAGGAGACCTCGAGATGCGCGACCTCATCGCCCTCTGCAGCGGCCTGCTGTTCGGCCTCGGGCTGATCGCCGGCGGCATGGTGGACCCCGGCAAGGTGCAAGGCTTTCTCGACATCGCGGGCGCGTGGGACCCTAGCCTCGCGTTCGTGATGGCCGGTGCGATCGCGGTGGGCGCGTTGGCGTTCGCCGCGGCGAAGCGGCGCCCGCGCAGCTGGACCGGCAACGCGATGGACATCCCCACCAGCACCACCCTCGATGCCCGCCTCGTCGGCGGCGGCGCGCTGTTCGGCATCGGCTGGGGTCTGGCCGGCTTCTGCCCGGGCCCGGCGCTGGTCGCGCTCGGCAGCGGGCGCGTCGAGGCGCTGATCTTCGTCGCGGCGATGCTCGCCGGCATGGTGCTGCACGACCGCGCGATCGCGCGCGGCTGAAGACGCAAGAAGGAGAGTCGCATGCTCGTCTTCCGACAACTCTTCGACCCCACCTCGTCGACCTACACCTACCTGCTCGGCGACACGGACGCGCACGAGGCCGTGCTGATCGACCCGGTGTTCGAGAACGCCGGGCGCGACGCGGCGCTGCTGCGCGAGCTGGAGCTGCGCCTCGTCGCCACGCTGGAGACGCATGTGCACGCCGACCACGTCACCGGTGCATGGCTGCTGAAGCAGCGCTGCGGCAGCCGCATCGCGCTCGCCGCGCGCGCCGGCGCCGAAGGCGCGGACCGGACGCTGGCCCACGGTGAGCACGTCAACTTCGGCTCGCGCTGGCTCGAGGTGCGCGCCACGCCCGGCCACACCGACGGCTGCCTCACCTACGTGCTCGACGACCGGCGCATGGCGTTCACCGGCGATGCGCTGCTGATCCGCGGCTGCGGCCGCACCGACTTCCAGCAAGGCAGCGCGCACGAACTCTTCCACTCGGTGCGCGAACAGATCCTGACACTGCCGCCCGACTGCCTGCTCTACCCCGGCCACGACTACCGCGGGCTCACGGTGACCAGCGTCGCCGAGGAGCTGCGCTACAACCCGCGGCTGGGCGGCGAAGCGAACGAAGAAGACTTCAGCGGCTACATGAACAACCTGGGGCTGCCCCACCCCAAGCTCATCGACATCGCGGTGCCGGCCAACCTGCGCTGCGGCCAGCCCGACCCGCAGGCGCCGGCGGTCATCGCCTCGAGCGGCGAGTACGACTGGGCGCCGCTGGCCTGCACCTTCGGCGGCGTGTGGGAGATCCAGCCGACCGCGCTGTACGAGCGCATCGCCGGCACGCAGGCGAGCGACATCCAGATCGTCGACGTGCGCGAGCCGGCCGAGTTCGCCGATGCGCTGGGCCACATCGCCGGCGCGCGGCTGATCCCGCTCTCGCAGCTCGTGCAGCGTGCGGTCGACGAGATCGATCGCACGCGGCCGGTGGTAGCCGTCTGCCGCTCGGGCACGCGCTCCGCGCAGGCCACGGTGTTGCTTGGCAAATCGGGCTTCCGCAACGCCGCCAACCTCGCCGGCGGCATGTTGCGCTGGCGCGCGCAGTCGCTGCCGGTGGAGGGCGGCAGCGACTGACGATCGCCTCGACTCAACGCTGGTGCGCGCAGGCGACGTCGTACTGCGACACGCTGGCCGTGTTGCGCGAGTTCTGCGGTTGCTCGCCCGCGTAATGCGTCCCCGCGTTGCCGGACGGGTTGAACGCCGAGCCCGGCGCCTGGGCCGCCCGGCCGGGCGTCATGGGCGCCGTGGCGCTGCCGCAGCTTTGATTCGGCTGCCCGGTGTGCGAGGGGCCTCGCAGGGTGGTCGGTGCCGGCGCGGCGGGGGCCGCGTGCCCCATCGGACGCGACATCGGCCCCGCCGCCATCGCGGCGCCCGAGACGACAACCGACAGCACACTCGCGATCGAACAGTAGGTGATGGGTTTCATGCTGGCACTCCTTTCATCCGCAGGTGCTGCATTCGTGATGGCGACGGCCCGGCGCCGTCGCACGCGCGTTCGTCATGTGCGTGTATTCCGCGGGACCGGGACACGGTTCAAGGAGTCCGCGACGGAACGCCCCGGAGGCCGGCCGTCGTCAAGCCACCCGCCCCCGGAAAGCGGCATCGACTGACGGACTACTACCACCCGCGTGACGAACGTGACGCGGCGCAACCCGGGTGGCGCCGGGTCGCGCGCGGATGTAGGCTAGCCGCCCGGGCCGCCGACGCGGTCTCGATCATCGCCATCGGCCCAACACCAACAGGAGGCACGCCATGTCGAACCACGTCTACAAGCTCGTCGAACTCGTCGGCTCATCGACCAGCAGCACCGACGACGCGATCCGCAACGCGATCGAGACCGCGGCGAAGACGCTCCGGCATATCGACTGGTTCGAGGTCGTCGAGACGCGCGGGCATGTGGCGGATGGGAAGGTGGCGCACTTTCAGGTGACGTTGAAGGTGGGGTTTAGGTTGGAGGGGTGAATGAGCTGTCGCGTCCGTTCAGTCTTGCGCAAGGTTCGCACCGGCCAACACGACTAGCGCACAGACCCGTGTAGGAGGCGCGCCGCGTCGGGCTGCCGACCTTGTTGATCAAGTCGACAAAATGCAACCCGCTCAATTGGTGCGACAGTGTCGCAATAATGTTTTCGTTGGGCTGCGGCTGCCGCGAATCAACTTTGTGCGGGGCACTGGCGTGATTGCCCTTCGCAAACGGCTGCTCCCGGCGGCAGCCGGAGCAGGCTCGTAGTGACCTGCGTGTTGTGACTCGCCGCGGCAATGTTCTGGGCTCGTGGCTGTTCGATGGCTCGCTTTGCAGCGAAAGGAGTCGGTCGCTTGCGACGAGCGACCTCACGGTATGCAGCAGCGAGCCGACATTCGGATCGGCCATCGCGTTCGGCTCGGCCGGCATCTATCCGAAGGACAGGCAACGCTGAGGACAAGGGTCCAGTCCTCAGCGATC
>DATEFR010000446.1:0-3823 GCA_035280545.1 Burkholderiaceae bacterium
GCTCACGGTGACACGCGCGTTGATCGAAGAAGGCGTGCCCTCGTCGGCCGTGTTCGCGGCAGCGTTTGGCGCCGAGCAGCCGGTGGCCTCGAACGCCGACGCGGCGGGCCGTGCGCTCAACCGGCGCGTCGAGATGGCGCCGACACCGCGGCCCAAGCCGGCATGAGTGCCGACGAACACGGCGTGGCGCGCCGCGCCGTGCTGGCCGGGCTGTCCGAACTGGTCGATCGGCTCGGCCGTCCGTCGACGTCGCGCGTGCCTCCAGCGTCGCCGCCACGCACGGGTGCGATGCATCAGAACGGCGCGCAAGGGACAGCGCCACTCTCCCTCGCAGCAGCACCGCCCGCGCCGCGAAGCAACGCGCTGACCGCGTTCAAGGGCACCTGGTCGCGCCTGCGAGCCGAACAGCGCCTGCGCCAGGCCCTGGCCCAGGTGCCCGCCGCGGCCGGGCCGCTGAACTCCTCGCATGTCGTCAACCGCACGCTGCAGACCATGCGCGACCTGTCGCCGGAGTACCTCGACGCTTTCATGCTGCACGTCGACACGCTGTTGTGGCTGGAGCAGGCCAGCGGCGCCGGCGACCTCGCGCCACGCGCGACCTCGCGGGCCAAGTGAGCCCGCCTCACTTGACCCAGATGTACTGAGTCGCCCGACCTCCGGCCGGGCCCACCGCCACCTGCCGCGAATACTCGACGAAGCCGTCCGCGGTCAGTTCGTCGGCGCGCTTCTTGTACTGCTCCGGCGTGGCCCCGGCATTCCAATAGAACCCGGTCCTGCCGGGCGGCGGGGCGCCAAACCGTGCGCGTGTCTCCAAGCGTCCTTCGGCGCTGATTCTTCCCTCCAGCGCCAGCGGGAAACGCTCGCCCTTGGGCAGGGTCGACCTGAGCGCGTTCAGATCCTGCATCGCCATCCAGTCGGTCCACGCGTCGGGGGGTGCCGGTTCTTCTTCATGCAGGTAGAACGCCGCGCCGCCGGTCGCCGCGACCAGCACGAAGACACCGGCACTCAGCACGGCCCAGCGCCTGCGGGCAGGCCTGGCGGCCGGCACCGGCGCCTGGGCCGGTGCCGGTGCCGAGATAGTGGGCGCAGGGCTGACCGCGCTTTGGGGAGCGACCGCTTTCGCGCCCCCCGTCTGCACCCGGTCGACGTACGGGCGTAGCGCAGTGATCAGGATCTGCACGTCGGACTCCCAACGTGCATGCGTCAGCTCGACGGCATTGCGATACGCCAGCTCGGTCAGGTCCGCCGGCAATTCCTCGGCATGCGGCATCACGGCGCCGTGCACGAGAACCGGTACGACCGGGATGTCGCGCTTCAAGGCCGAGGCCACCTCCAGGCGGACGAAGTCGGTCGGATCGTCGAGGCGTCGCGCGCCGGCCTCGCTCCTGGCCGCCAGCCAATCCTTGCCGACGACTGCCAGCAGCACGCCGCATGAGGCGATCTGCTCGTCGATGGCACGGCGGAAGTCGCGCCCCGGCTCGATCGCGGTCACGTCCATGAAGACCGCGTCCTTGCCGAAGTGATCGCTCAACGATTCGAACAGCCGCCCCGCGTGACCCTCGCTGTCCTCTCTGCGGTAGCTGATGAAGATTGCGCGCATCGCCTCCCCCAACTTGTGCGGCAATTGCATGGCCCTCTCAAGTCAAGCACATCTCGTCGACGGCGCGCATCCCTAACTCGCATCGGTCCGCATCACTCAGGACACTTGCACGACGTGCGGCTTGGGCTCACGCTCACCTCCTGTCGCAGGACGGGACCAGGAAGGACAGCGATGGGTACCTGCTTCGTCGCCCAGGGCTTCGGCAAGAAGACCGACTACACCGACGGCCGCGTTCTCGACCTGGACGCGTCGTACGCCGTCATTCGCGACGCCGTGAAGGCTGCAGGTCACGTGTGCCTGCGCGCCGACGAGATCGTGCATTCGGGAACGATAGACGTGCCGATGTACGAGCAGCTGCTGGGTGCCGACCTCGTGATCGTCGACCTCTCCACGTACAACGTCAACGCGGCGTTCGAGCTCGGCATCCGCTACGGGCTGCGGCCCCACGCGACCATCGTCGTCGCCGAGGAAGGCTTCAAGCACACCTTCGACGTCGACCACATCGTGATCCGCCGCTACAAGCACCTGGGCGAAGACATCGGGCGCCGGGAGGCCGAGCGCTTCCAGCAGGAGCTGAAGACGGCGATCGCCGAGATCATCGAGGCGCAGAAGACCGACAGCCCGGTCTACACCTTCTTGCCTCATCTGCAGCCGCCGCAACTCGCCGCCAAAGTGCTGGCCCGCGCCGCCGTGCCATCGCCAGCCGCGGCGCCGGCCGACGCGCCCGACGGCGAAGAGGCGCGAACCAGCAAATGGCTGCTCGAAACGGCGCTCGCGAAGATGAACCCGCCGTACGGGCAAACGAGCGACTTTGCCGGTGCCACCACGCTGCTGACCCTGCTGCATGCACAACGGCCGCACGACCCTTACATCACGCAGCAGCTGGCGCTGGCGACCTACAAGGCCCAGCACCCCACCCCGCTCGAAGCGCTGCGCGCGGCGCAGCAGCTGTTGCAGGAACTGAACCCGGTCACCACCAACGACCCCGAGACGCTGGGCTTGTGGGGCGCCGTGCACAAGCGCCTGTGGGAACTGCAGGCGGAGCCGGCCGACCTCTCGGAATCGATCAAGGCCTACTTGCGCGGCTTCTATCTGAAGCAGGACCACTACAACGGCGTCAACTACGCCGCGCTGCTGGAGACGCGCGCGTTGCACTTCGCGCGCAGCGGTGCCCGCGACGATGCCGTGGCCGATCGTGTGCTCGCGCGCCGCGCCCGCGAGGACGTGCTGCGCTACGTCACGCCGCAGATCGACGAACAGGCCGACCTGGCGCTGGAGAAGCGCTACTGGCTGCTCGCATCGCTGTGGGAAGTCTGCGTGGGCCTGGGCCGATTCGACGAGGCCGCTCGCCGGGAGGCGCAAGCGCGCGCGCTGCAGCCGCCCGCCTGGATGCTGCAAAGCACGGAAGAACAACTGGCCCGCACGCGCCGCGCCCAAGCCGAGCTGGCCGTCGCGCTGGCCGTGCCTGATGCAACACCAGGAGATCGCCATGCCCAACCGAGCCCAGCGCAGCCCCAGGTTCAAGTCCAGTAGCGCGCCGTCGGTACCGCAGCCGCTGCCGTCCGCGGTCCATCGCTACGACGTCTTCCTGTCTCACCGATTTCGCGATCGGGAAGCGGTCGATGCGCTGCACCACCACATCGAGAGCGACCTCGGCTACACGGTCTATGTGGACTGGAAGGACGACCCGGGGCTCGATCGCACGCGCGTGGACCGGGCCACCGCGGAGCGCTTCCGCCAAGTCATGCGGTACTGCCGGTGCTTGCTGTTCTATGCCCGTCCGCAGGTCGACGAATCGACCTGGATGCCGTGGGAGATCGGCTTCTTCGACGGCCGGCAGGGCGCGCGGCGCATCGCGGTCTACACCGACGATCCGAAGGAGTTTTCGTCGGGACCGCAGGAGTACCTCGATCTCTACGAAGTCGTCGGCATGGACACGCTGCCGGGCTTCCTCGAGCGCGCGACCGAGGACACCGCCGCGATGACCAGCGCAACCTACGACCAGTGGCAACGCCACGTCGACAAGATCGCGACCGATCCGCTGGACTATGGCCTGTCGCTCGTGCAGTGGTACTTCGGCTTCGGCGCCAACCTGTTGCTAGACCCCGCCCGCATGCAGGCAGTCGGCGACGACGAGCCCAGTGGCCCTCTGCGCGACTGGGTGCTGCCGCTGCAGCCCTGGTACGACGCGCTGCGCCAGCGGCAGGCGGAAGTCGCACAGCT
>DATEFR010000447.1:0-3729 GCA_035280545.1 Burkholderiaceae bacterium
CGCGAAGCTGGCCTGCCCTTGACTGGCGATGAGGTCGTCGAAAGCGCGGTATCCATCAACCTCATCTGAGGTCGAAAATGCCCGGGCCACGGTATCAAGCGGTGTCAGGCGTATCGACTCGACAAAGCGCTGCGCTCACCAGGGATCGATGCCTCGGCTCGCCACGTCGGCCACACGCGCCGATGCCAGGCCGTGCGCCAGCCAGCGGCGCGTGTCGGCCGGGTCGATCACGGCGTCGAGCTCCAGCGTCGCGGCCATGTTGATCGCCTTGCCCTTCGCATACTGCTCGGCGACATGGCGCTCGAACAGCGCGTCGCGCTGCGGGCCCTCGGGCACCGCGGCGAGCTCCTTGCGGTAGCCCAGCCGCACCGCGCCCTCGAGCCCCATCGCACCGAACTCGCCGCTGGGCCAGGCCGCGGTGCACACCGGCGCGTGGAAACCGCCGCCGGTCATGGCCATCGCGCCCAGCCCGTAGCCCTTGCGCAGCACGATCGCGAGCAGCGGCACGCGCAGGTGCGCCGCGGCGACGAACAGGCGGCTGACGTGCCGCACTTGCGCCTGCGTCTCGACCTCGGGCCCGACCATGAACCCGGGCGTGTCGACCAGCGAGACCAGCGGCAGTCCATGCGCGTTGCACAGCTGCATGAAGCGCGCGGCCTTGTCGGCCGCGTCGGCATCGATCGCGCCGCCCAGATGCGCCGGATTGCTCGCCATCAGCCCGACCGGCCGGCCCTCGATGCGCGCGAGCGCGGTCAGGATGCCGATGCCGAACTGCGCGCGCAGCTCGAGCAGCGAGTCGGTGTCGGCCACCTGCCGCATCACCTCGCGCATGTCGTAGACGCGCACCCGGTTCTCGGGCAGCGCGCTGCGCAGCGCATGCGGATCGGCGGCGGTCCAGCCCGTCGTACGGCCCTGGAAGTAGCCGAGATAGCGGCGCGCCGCGTCCACCGCGGCGGCCTCGTCGTCGACCAGCACGTCGATCACGCCGTTGCGGGCCTGGACGTCGCTGGGCCCGATCTGTTCGGGCGCGAAGCTGCCGAGCCCGCCGCCTTCGACCATCGCCGGGCCGCCCATCCCGATGTTGCTGTCGCGGGTCGCGATGATCACGTCGCTGCAGCCCAGCAGCGCCGCATTGCCGGCGAAGCAGCGGCCGGCCACGATGCCGATCACCGGCACTTGGCCCGACAGCCGTGCGTAGCTCGCGAACGTGGTCACATGCAGCCCGGCGACGATGGGCGCATCGGTGTCGCCCGGCCGCCCGCCGCCGCCCTCGGCGAACAGCACGACCGGCAGCCTGTGCGCGAGTGCGAGGCCCAGCATGCGGTCGGTCTTGGCATGGTTGCGCAGGCCTTGCGTACCGGCCAGTACGGTCGCGTCATAGGCCATCACGACGGCGCGCGAGCGCTCGCCGCCGAACAGGGCGCCGTTGATGCTGCCGATGCCGGTGACCATGCCGTCGGCCGGCGTGTTCTTCACGAGATCGTCGAGCTCGCGGCGGCTGCGCTGCGCGGCGATCGCGAGCGCCCCGTATTCGACGAAGGTGTCGGGGTCGACCAGGTCGGCGATGTTCTCGCGCGCGCTGCGCAGGCCGAGCGCGTGGCGTTTTGCGATCGCGTCGGGGCGGTTTGCGTCCAACGTGTGCGCGAGGCGTTGCTGCAGCTCCTGCAGGTCGGGGCGCGGCGGGGTTCGCGGACTACCCTCACCCCGACCCTCTCCCGCAAGCGGGAGAGGGTGTTCCGAGGCGCTTGCTCCCTCTCCCGCTTGCGGGAGAGCACCCAGCCGCATCAGCACCTCACCCTCCGCGACCTGATCGCCCGCCTGCACCAGCACCTCGACGACCTGCGCGGCGCCGAGCGCGTGCAGCTCGTGCTCCATCTTCATCGCTTCGAGGATCAGCAGCGCCTGGCCGGCCCGAACGACCTGCCCGACGGCGACGCCGACCTCGATGACCGTGCAGGCCATAGGCGCATGGATCTCGTCTTGCGGCATCGATCGTGTCTCCTCGCGCGCACTGTAGCGGCGCGATCCCCGCGGTGCTGACGCCTGCGCGTCAGCGCCTGCCGCGCACGAACCGAAACGCGTACGGCCGGGTTTCGCTTATCGTCGCGTCTTTCCGTTTCCGACTGCCTCCACACCCACCCACCACCACCGAACCCATCACATCCATGCCACGTACCACGCTTGCCCGCTCGGCCGCATCGATCTGCGCGCTGATCGGTGCGCTGGCGCAGGCCCCGGTTATCGCCCAGGCCCTTGCACCCGCCGCTGCGCCCATCGCCGCCACGCCCCTCCCACCCGCCGCCAACACGCCGTACCCCGGCACGCTGACGCTGCAGGTCGATGCCAGCGACCTCGATCGCCGCATCTTCCGCGTCAAGGAGACGATTCCGGTCAAGCCGGGTCCGTTGACCCTGCTGTACCCGCACTGGCTGCCCGGCACCCATGCGCCGACCGGCAACATCAACCAGCTCGCCGGGCTGAAGATCTTGGCCAACGGCAAGCCGGTCGAGTGGCGCCGCGACCCGGTCGAGGTGTATGCGTTTCGCCTCGTCGTTCCGGACAGCGCGAGCACTCTCGAGCTCGACTACCAGTTCCTCTCGCCCACGAACGAGGAAGCTGGTCGCGTCGTCGTCACGCCCGACATCGTGAACCTGCAATGGGGCGCGGTGCTGCTCTACCCGGCCGGCCATGCGGTGCGCGGCATCACCGTGAAGCCCAGCCTGCGCCTGCCCGAGGGCTTTGCCTACGGCAGCGCACTGGACGAAGCACGCCGCAGCGGCGCGCTCGTCGAGTTCAAGCCGGTCGACGCCGACACCCTGGTCGATTCGCCGATCTTCGCCGGCAAGTATCTGAAGCGCATCGACCTCGACCCCGAGGCGCGTGCGGCCGGCCGTGTGCCGGTCTTCATCAGCCTGGTCGGCGACGCGGCCAGCGAGATCGACCTCAAGCCCGAGCAGATCGCGGCGCACCGCGCGCTGGTCGCACAGGCCGACAAGCTGTTCGGCGCGCGCCACTACCCGCGCTACGAGTTCCTGCTCTCGGTCAGCGAGCACCTGGGCGGCATCGGGCTCGAGCACCACGGGTCCAGCGAGAACGGCGTGCGCCCCGGCTGGTTCACCGAGGCGAAGAATTCGTACGGGCACGACCTGCTCGCGCACGAGTACACGCATTCATGGAACGGCAAGTTCCGGCGCCCGGCCGACCTGTGGACGCCCGACTTCAACGCGCCGATGCAGGGCTCGCTGCTGTGGATGTACGAAGGCCAGACGCAGTTCTGGGGCAACGTGCTGGCCGCCCGCTCGGGGCTGATGCCGCTGGCCGACGTGCGCGAGGAGCTCGCGAACGTGGCCGCATCGCTGACCCTGCAGCCCGGCCGGGCGTGGCGCCCGTTGCAGGACACGACCGCCGAGCCGGTGATGGGCTACCGGTCGGGCCACCACTGGCCGGACTGGCAGCGCAGCGCCGACTACTACAACGAGATGGTGCTGGTCTGGCTCGAAGCCGACATGCTGATCCGCGAGAAGTCCGCCGGCCAGCGTTCGCTGGACGATTTCGCGCGCGCCTTCTTCGGCCCGACGCCGCAGCGCGGCGCGACCGAGACGACGCCGCTGACCTACACCTTCGAAGACATCGTCGCCGAGCTGAACCGCGTGCAGCCCTACGACTGGGCGACCTTCCTGCGCAGCCGCCTGGACACGCACAAGAGCGACACGCAGCTCAACGGCCTGA
>DATEFR010000448.1:0-3129 GCA_035280545.1 Burkholderiaceae bacterium
CTCGGTGCCTTCATGCGGCGTCATGGCCTCGAAGGGCTGCTGCTGCGCGAGCGCAGCGCCGAGGCGGTCGTCGAGTGCCTGGACTACCTCGCGGCGAACCGCGCCGCGGTGGTCGATGCGCTGCGGCGCGCGCAAGCCGCGCTGCGCTGGGACCGGCTGCTGGCCGAGCATGGCCAGGCGTACCGGCCCGATCGCAGCGCATAGACTTCGGGGATGAAGAAGATCGTCAAGGCCGCGCTTCAACGCAGCGGTTGGGAGCTGGGCCGCACCGCGGACCGCGAGGAGCAGGCACTGGCCGATTTGTCGGACGCGGACCGCGAGATCGTCGCGCGCGTCGCCCCGTACACGATGACCAGCCTGGAGCGGCGCGCGAGCCTGCTCGGCGCGGTCGACCATATCGTCCGCCACCGCATCGCCGGCGACATCGTCGAGTGCGGCGTGTGGCGCGGCGGCAGCATGATGGCGGTCGCGCTCGCGCTGATCGCACGCGGCGACACCTCGCGCGATCTCTATCTCTACGACACCTTCGAGGGCATGAGCGAGCCCACCGAGGCCGACCGCGACCCCAGCGGCGAATCGGCCGGCGCGCGGCTCGCGCGCAGCGGCCGCGACGAGGCGGTGTGGGCCGTGGCCGGGTTGGACGACGTCCGGGCGAACCTCGCCTCCACCGGTTATCCGCGCGAGCGCATCCACTTCGTCCAGGGCAAGGTCGAGGAGACGATCCCCGGCACGCTGCCCGAGCGCATCGCGCTGCTGCGGCTGGACACCGACTGGTACGAGTCGACGCGGCACGAACTTCATCACCTGTACCCGCTGCTCGCGCGCCACGGCCTGCTGATCATCGACGACTACGGTCACTGGCAGGGCGCGAAGCAGGCGGTCGACGAGTACTTCGCCGGCAGCGACCAGCCGGTGTTCCTGCATCGCGTCGACTACACCGCCCGGCTGGTGGTGAAGGCGTGAGTCGCTCATGGAGACTTCTCCCTCTCCCTCCGGGAGAGGGCCGGGGTGAGGGCCAGCGAGTGGCCACAGTGTCTCAACGCGTTGACCCTCACCCTAACCCTCCCCCAGAGGGAGAGGGAAGATGAGCGACGCGCCCAGGCTGCGGCATGCGCTGCCGCCGGTGTACGCGGCGGCCGCGATGCGGCTGCTGCTGCCGCTCGTGATCCTGCCGCTGGTCGCGTCGCGTGTCGGCCCCGAGGAGTTCGGTCGCCTCAGCTTCATCCTGGTCTGGGCCAGTGTGCTGGCGATGATCGTCGAAGGCGGTTGTCTCGCGGCGGCGACGCGGCTCGCGGTCACGGCCACGGCGCCGCGGCGCTGGCAGATCGCACAGCAGGTGTTCACTGCGCGCTGCGTGCTGTGCGTGCCGGCGGTGGGGGTGGCGATCGTCGCGGCGCAGCTCGCCGGCAGCGGCGCGGCGCATCGCGGGGCCGACACCGTGGCGATCGCCGCGCTGGGTTGTGCACTCGGGTGGCCGGCGACCTGGTACCTGCAGGCGACGCAGCAGCTGAACCGCTGGGCGCGGGTCGAGCTGGTTGTCTATCTCGCGCTGTTCGCGGCGTGCTGGGCGTTCGCATACAGCGTGCAGACGTATCTGCTGCTGCAGTTCGCGGCGATGGCGTTGCTCGCGTGGCTGGGCTGGCGCTGGTTGCGCCGCGACTTCGCCGCGGACGACGACACCGATGCCTCGACGTCGACCGCATCGTCCCGACCCGCGCTGTGGACCCGCGCCGAGCTCGGCGACGGCCTGCGGCTGGGCTGGACCATGCTGCCGGTCACGATCGCCGGTGCGGCGTACTCGTACGCGCTGCCGGCCGCCGCGTCGCTGCAGATGGCGCGCGCCGAGCTCGGCACCTACTTCATGGCCGACCGCATCGTGCGCGCGGTGCTCGGCGCGGCCGAGCCGGTGTTCGCGGTCGTGTACCCGCGCATCGTCGCGCTGTTCGCACGCGGCGCGCGTGCGGCGCTGCGTTATGCCGCGGCCTGGTCGGTCGCTGGCGCGCTGACCGGCGCGCTGCTGCTGGCGCTGGGCTGGATCGCCTGGCCGCTGATCGAACCGCGCGTGCTGCCGCATTCGGGCGGGCTGGATGTGCCCGGCGTGCGCGCGGTGCTCGCGATCCTCGGCATGCTGCTGCCGCTGCTGCTGGGCTGGAAGTTCATCGGCTACTGGATGCTGGGCAGCGGCCGCTTCGATGCGGCGTATCGCCGCTGCGTGATCGTCGGCGGCATCGTCGGCGTTGCCGGTGCGGCCACGCTGGGCGGCGCGGCAGGACCGGTCGGATTGGCGTGGACGGCACTGACGGCCGAGACCGCCGTGATCGCCGCGGCGCTGCTCGGCATGCGGCTGACGCGCCGCGCCGGGCACGCCTGACAACAACGAACGAGAACACGCGGTGGGCATCGACATCCACAACCTGAACCTGCTCGCGCATGCGCAAGACCTGGGCGCGAGCTTCGACCGCACGCTCGCCATCGGCCGCCAGGCCTTGTTCATCGAGGACTTCGAGCTCGAGCGGCATCGGGCCTTGCGCGGCCTCGCGCCATTGAGCGAACCGGCGTTGGCGCCGGGCCAGCCGCGTTACTTCGAGCCGCTGGTCGAACAGTGGCTGGGCGCATCGGTCGCGGATTCGGTCGACGCGTCGTCGTACGAGAACGCCCGCCTGATCCACGACATGAACCTGCCGTGGCCCGAGCAGGGTGCGCTGGCCGAGGCGCGCGCGAGCTACGACGCGGTGCTCGATTTCGGCTGCCTCGAGCACGTCTTCAACTTTCCGGTGGCGTGGCGCAACTGCGTGGACCTGTGCCGCGTCGGCGGATACGTGCTGCATGCGCTGCCGGCGAACAACCTCGCCGGGCACGGCTTCTATCAGTTCTCGCCCGAGCTGTTCTTCAATCTCTACCGGCCCGACAACGGCTTCGAGCTGCGCGGCCTGTACTTCACGCTGCGGGCCGATGCCTGGCATTGGTGGCGGGTCGCGAACCCGATGGCCGTGAAGCGGCGCGTCAACCTGCGCAACCCCCACGAGGTCTACATGCTCGTGATCGCGCGCAAGCTGCGCGAGACGGGGCCGCTGCCGGCGCCGCAGCAGTCGGACTACGCGCAGGACGAGTGGCTGCGCGATGGCGCAG
>DATEFR010000449.1:0-4403 GCA_035280545.1 Burkholderiaceae bacterium
AGGCGCCGTGGCGGTCCTGCAGCTCGAGCCGGAAGGTCGCGAACATCTCGGGCGTTGCGAACTGGCGCAGATCTTCGAGATTGCCGGCATCGTTGGCGGCCTGCATGCGGATGAAGATCAGCTTGGCGGCGCGCTCGAACGCGGCGCTGTCGAAGCCTGCGGGAATGCCGCCTTGCGCTTGCGCGGCGGCCACGGGCGCCGCGACCGGGGCGCGGAACATGCTGCCGGCGTCGAAGCCGTCGGCCTGTCGTGGCGCCGGGGCGCCGCTCGCCGACGCACCCGCCGTGGCCCACTGCAGGCCCTGCGGTCCCTGCGGCAGAGGCTGAGCTTCGCGATTCGCGGCCGCGTTCGCGCCGAAGCGCCGCAGCAAGAAGCGCACGGCGAACACTGCCAGCAGCCCCAGCAGCAGCATCGTGAGCAAGCTGCCGAACTCGGCGCCCAGGCCGAGATGGCTCAGCAACGCGGCCAGTCCGAGCCCGGCGGCGAGGCCGGCGATCGGACCCAGCCACGAGCGCTTGGGCGCAGCCGCAGCGGCGGCCGTCGGGGCCGCGGCGTTCGGTGTCGTCGCGGCCTGCTGCTGTGGCGGCTGCTGAGGCGGGACTTGTTGCGCCGGTTGCGGCGGCGGCGTCTGGCGCTTGATGCCGGAGCTGGTGCCGCCGCCCAGGCGCTTGGCCTGCACGTCGGCTGCCACGAAGCTCAGCCCGGCCAGGGCGATGAACAGGCTCAACAGGATTCGTTTCATGCGATTCACCTTCTGGTGCCCGAGGGCACATCGAGCAGATGATATGAGGCGACAGCGGCTACAAAACAAGAACCCCGAACGCCGTGTGGATGCGACACTGCGCATCACAAATCACAAGAGGAGACTGACCGATGGCGATGTTCTCGTTTCCCGGCGTGATCCGCGCCGTGTTGGCGACGGGCCTGATCGCGATGCTGGGTGCTGCGGCCCCCGCCGCCGCGCAGATCAAGATCGGCGTGACGCTGTCGACCACCGGCCCGGCCGGCTCGCTGGGCATCCCCGAAAAGAACACGATCGCGCTGCTGCCCAAGACGATCGCCGGCAAGTCGATCGCCTACATCGTGCTCGACGACGCGAGTGACAGCAGCGCCGCGGTCGTCAACACCCGCAAGCTGATCTCGGAGGACAAGGTCGACGCGATCATCGGCTCGACGACCACGCCGAACACGCTGGCGATGATCGATGTGGTCGCCGAGAATGCGACGCCGGTGATCTCGCTCGCCTCGTCGGCCCGCATCATCGAGCCGATGAACGCCAAGAAGGCGTGGATGTTCAAGACGCCGCAGACCGACACGATGATGGTGCTCGCGATCCTCGAGCACGCGGCGGCGCGTGGCATCAAGACGATGGGCTACATCGGCTTCAGCGATGCGCTGGGCGAGGCGTTCTACGCCGAGTTCGAGAAGTTCGCGTCGGTGCGCAACATCCGCATCGTCGCGAGCGAGCGTTACGCCTCGCGCGACACCAGCGTGACCGCGCAGGTGCTCAAGCTCGTGGCGGCGAATCCGGAGATGATCGTGATCGGCGCCTCGGGCACGCCGGCCGTGCTGCCGGCGCGCGCACTCGTTGAACGCGGCTACAAGGGCAGCGTCTACTTCAACCACGGCGTCGCGAACAACGACTTCCTGCGCGTCGGCGGCAAGGACATCGAAGGCGGCTTCCTGCCGACCAGCCCGGTCGTCGTCGCGGCGGCGCTACCGGCCGCGCATCCGGCGAAGGCGCAGGCGGTCGACTACGTCAAGCGCTACGAGGCCGTGAACGGCGCCGGCAGCGTCGCGGCGTTCGGTGCCTACACCTGGGATGCGGGGCTGCTGTTGGCCGATGCGATCCCGGTCGCGCTGAAAAGCGGCGCGCAGCCCGGCACGCGAGAGTTCCGCGGCGCGCTGCGAGATGCGCTCGAGGCGGTGCACGACCTGCGCGTCTCGAACGGCGTCGTCAACATGTCGAAGAACGATCACCTTGGGCTGGACCAACGGGCGCGCGTGATCGTCCGCGTGGTCGACGGCAAGTGGCAACTGCAGTGAGGCACGATCATGACCGCTCCTGGCTCCGATACGGCGTTCGCAGGCTCCATCCCCGAGCTGTACGACAGCGTGCTCGTTCCGCTGATCTTCGAACCCTATGCCGCTGATCTGGCGCGCCGTGTCGCCGCGCTGGCGCCGGCGCGCGTGCTCGAAACCGCGGCGGGAACCGGCGTCGTCACCCGCGCGATGGCGCAGGTGCTGCCGACGCCGGTCGACATCGTGGCGACCGATCTGAATCAGGCCATGCTGGATCGTGCGGCCGCGGTCGGCACGCCGCGCCCGGTGCGCTGGCAGCAGGCCGACGCGATGCAGCTGCCGTTCGACGATGCGAGTTTCGATCTGGTCGTCTGTCAGTTCGGCGCGATGTTCTTTCCGGACAGGGCCCATGCGTTTGCCCAGGCGCGGCGCGTGCTGCGGCCCGGCGGTGTGCTGCTGTTCAACGTGTGGGACGGCATCGAGCACAACGAGTTCGCCGACACCGTGACGGCGGCGCTCGCCGGCGTCTTTCCCGCCGACCCGCCGCGTTTCATGGCGCGCACGCCGCATGGTTATCACGACCGCGATGCGATCGCGCGCGATCTGGCCGACGCGGGGTTTGCCGCGGCACCGCAGATCGAGACGGTGGCGATGCGCAGCCGCGCGGCCTCGGCGCGCGTTCCGGCCATTGCGTACTGTCAGGGCACGCCGCTGCGCAACGAGATCGAGGCGCGTTGCGCCGCGACTGGCCAGACCGATCTCGCCGCCGCGACCGCAACGTGCGAGGCCGCGCTGATCCGGCGATTCGGTGCCGGGCCGGTCGACGGCAGGATTCAGGCCCACGTCGTCACGGCCAGTCGCTGAGTCCGCCGCGACGGGCGGCGTCACGCTCCCGACATTCGCGCTCCAGAGAATCGCCCCCGATCGCGAGCGCCGCACGCTCGCGGCTTAACGCACAACTCAACAGGGGCACCCATGTCTGGATTCTTCGCAACGCGGCCGCGGGCCGCGGCGCTGGCTTTGCTGTCGTCCATCGCGCTCGTGGCGCACGGCTCACCGCGCGACGACGATGCCGACGACGACAGCTTGCGTCTGGCCGCGCATCACCTCACGGCGCCCACGCTGAGCGGCTGGGCGTTGATGCCCGCGGCGACCTTCGCCGACGGCCCCACGTCGGGCCAGTTCGCCGCGCCCAACCCCTATGGCACGAACCTGCCGCCGTACCTCCACCAGCAGCCGGTGCAGGGCTTCTCGGGCGTGCTGCGCGGGCCGGGCCACGACACCTTCCGCTTCATCACCGACAACGGCTTCGGCACGCGCGCCAACTCGGCCGATGCGCTGCTGCGCCTGTACACGTTGAAGGTCGATTTCCGCACCCGCCACGGTGGCAGCGGCACGGTCTCGCCGGCCGACTGGGACAGCGGCCGTCCGCTGCGCAACTTCGGCCCGGCGACGCGGATCACGCTGAACGATGCGAACCACCAGCTCGGCCTTCCGATCCAGGCCGACTACACGAACTACTACAACGACCCGACCAAGCCGCCGGTCGATCCGGCCATCGTCGCGCAGCGCCTGCTGACCGGCGCCGACCTGGACATCGAGTCGGTGCGCCGCGACCACCGCGGGCACTACTGGTTCGGCGACGAGTTCGGTCCGTACCTCGTGAAGACCGACGCGAGCGGCACCGTGTTGCGCAGCGCGATCCCGCTGCCCGGCGTCTACGCGCCGGAGAACAAGGACGTGCTGAACGGCGCCGCGATCGCGAACCTGCCGAGCTCGGGCGGCTTCGAAGGCATGGCGATCAACCGCAGCGGCACGCGGCTGTACACGCTGCTCGAGAAGACCGTCAGCGGCGATGCCGCGAAGATGCTGCGCATCAACGAGTTCGACATCGCGAGCGAGGCCTACACCGGCGTGACCTGGATGTATCCGCTGTCGGCCGACGGCACGAACATCGGCGACATGACCGCGGTCGATGACCATCGCTTCATCGTGATCGAGCGCAACGGCGCGACCGCCACCGGCGGCACGCCGTTCAAGAAGCTGTACCTGATCGACATCGCGGGTGTGGCGAACGGCGGCACGGTCGCGAAGACCGAGCTCGTCGACCTGATGAACATCGCCGATCCCGACGACCTGAACGGCGACGGCAGCACCGTGTTCACGCTGCCGTACGTGACGATCGAGAACGTGCTGGTGCTGGACGAGCGCACGCTGCTCGTGGTCAACGACAACAACTTCCCGTACGGCGGCGGGCGCGCGCTGGCGTCGGACAACACCGAGTTCCTGAAGGTCACGCTGCCGCGCCCGCTGGCCGCTTCGCGCTAGGAGCGTGCGCGGCAGAAGCGCATGGCACCCTCTCCCCGCTGGCGGGGAGAGGG
>DATEFR010000450.1:0-8935 GCA_035280545.1 Burkholderiaceae bacterium
CACAACGCCGCGACGTTCGCGTACCGCGCCGCCGGCGCGACCTTCCACGCGCCGAAGACGCTGGTCGAACTGGGCTCGCTGCGCGAGGCGAACCCGAACGCGACCTTGCTGGCCGGCTCGACCGACATCGGCCTGTGGGTCAACAAGCAGTTCCGCCCGCTCCCCGACATCGTGTATGTCGGCGACGTGAACGAGCTGAAGCGGATCGAACACGGCGACGATGGCGCCTTGACGATGTGACCGCCGTCGTCGAGTTCGATGCTGAAGCCGGCGCACACCGCCGAGATGTCGCAGTCGAAGCGCTTGCTGATCTTGTAGCCGCGCACCTGGCGCGCGGCCGGCAGCGACGGGACGATGATCGCCTGCACGAACTCGCCGGCCGCGAGCTGGTTCTTCATGTAGTCGACGTAGAACGCGGGCAGCGGCATGCGGCGCACGCGCGAGCCCTTGCGCAGCTCGATCTGCGCGTCCAGCGCCATCAGGATGGGCGCCGAGTCGCCGATCGGCGAGCCGTTCGCGACATTGCCGCCCATCGTGCCGGCGTTGCGGATCGGCGGCGACGCGAAGCGCAGCCAGACGTCGGTCAGCGTGGGCCAGCGCTGCGCGAGCGCGGCCCAGGCGGCTTCGAGCGAGGCGCCGGCGCCTATCGTCAGGGCGCCATCGTCGCCGTGTTCAATCCGCTTCAGCTCGTTCACGTCGCCGACATACACGATGTCGCCCAGCGGGCGGAACTGCTTGTTGACCCACAGGCCGATGTCGGTCGAGCCGGCCAGCAAGGTCGCGTCCGGGTTCGCCTCGCGCAGCGAGGCCAGTTCGTCCAGCGTCTTCGGCGCGTGGAAGGTCGCGCCGGCGGCGCGGTACGCGAACGTCGCGGCGTTGTGGCCGTCGTCGCCGGCGATCTGCTTCAGCGCGGCGAGCACCGGCGCGGTCGCGAGTGGCGCATCCGGCAGGTCGAACATGCGCTGGCCGGCGTCGAGGATGGGCCGGTAGCCGGTGCAGCGACACAGGTTGCCGGAAAGCTCGTCGGCCAGCTGCTGGCGCGTCGGCACGCGGGCGCAGGCCTTGCTGTGCTCGTACGTGGACCACAGCGACATCACGAAGCCCGGCGTGCAGAAGCCGCACTGCGAGCCGTGGCAGTCGACCATCGCCTGCTGGACCGGGTGCAGCGGCTCGTCGGTCATCGCCTTCAGGTCCTCGACCGTGAACAGCGCCTTGCCATGCAGCGTCGGCAGGAACTGAATGCAGGCGTTGACCGTGCGCAGGCTCAGGCCTCGCACCGCCGACGCATCGCCGCTCGCCGCCGGCTCGCCGATCACGACCGTGCAGGCGCCGCAGTCGCCCTCGTTGCAGCCTTCCTTGGTGCCGGTGCAGCGGGCGTCCTCGCGCAGCCAGTCGAGCACGGTGCGGGTGGGCGCGGCGTCCGCCACGTCGACGATGACGCCGCGGTGAAAGAAGCGGATCGGGCTGGTGGTCATGGCGAGCGCGCGGTATTGGGGTGCGGTCCACACATTAGCGCGATTCGTGCCCGACGACGATATGCCGCCTGCGATGACAGGTATGCGCGTGCCCGTATGGCGTCGCGCGCATACTCTCGAGCACATGGGGAGTATCAGGGGAACGTTATGACGCAGCGGGCGGATTTCGACAAGATCGAGCTTCATCTCGTCCGAGTCCTGCACACCTTGATCACCGAACGCAGCGTTTCGCGGGCCGCCATGCGGCTCAACAGCACGCAGCCGGCGCTGAGCGCCCAGCTGAAGCGGCTGCGTGCGTTGACCGGCGATCCGCTGCTGGTGCGTGCCGGCAACCAGATGGCGCCGACCGAGGCGGCGGCGGCGCTGGTCGAGCCGGCGGCGCGGCTGCTGCAGGACGCCGAGCGCCTGTTCGGCGCACGCTCGCGGCAGCGCGGCTTCGACCCGCAGACCAGCACCGCGACCTTCCGCCTCGCCGCGAGCGACTACCTGGATCCGCTGTTCCTGCCCGAGGTCGTCGCGCACCTGAAGCGCCTCGCGCCGCAAGTGCGGCTGGAGGTGCGGCCGCTGAGCAGCACGTTCGACTACCGCCGCAGCCTGGCCGCCGGCGAGATCGACCTCGTGATCGGCAACTGGCTGACGCCGCCGGAGGAACTGCACCTCGCGCGGCTGATGTCCGACGAGATCGTCTGCCTGGTCGCCGAGGACCACCCCGCGGCGCGTGCCGCCGGCACGCGCGCCTGGACCGCCGAGCGTTACCTCGCCTGCGAGCACGTCGCGCCCACCGCGCTGCACACGGGGATGCATGGCGAAGCGCCGGGCGTGATCGACGAGCACCTGAGCTCGCTGGGCATGAAGCGCCAGATCATGGTGCGCAGCGCGCATTTCAGCCTGATCCCGCTGATGGTCTCGCAAAGCCTGCTGGTGCTGACCACCGGCAAGCTGTTCTGCACGCGTTATGTGGACGCGCTGCCGGTGCGCATCGTGCGCTGCCCGGTGCCGTTCCCGGCGCTGACCTACTACCAGCTCTGGCACGACCTGACCCACGCATCGCCCGCGGGCCGCTGGCTGCGCGAGCAGGTGCGCGAGGTCGCGCGCAACCTCTCGACGCATGCGATGCCGCGCCGCCCCTCCGGCAACGGCGCCGCGGCCGCAGGCACCCGATCCACCGACACGAACGGCCGTACGCGATGAGCACGACCACCCCGACGAATCCGTCGACGCCGGCGCGCGTCGCGCTGCGTGGCGATCTGCTGGACTTCAGCGCGGCGCCGGCCTGGGGCGATGTCGATTCGCCCGCGGTGCGCTACCGGCCCGACCACTGGCTGCTGATCGAAGACGGGCGCATCGTCGGCGCCCAGGTCGAGGAACCCGACGCCTCGTGGTCGCGCCACGACCACCGCGGCCGGCTCGTGCTGCCCGGCTTCGTCGACACGCATGTGCACATGCCGCAGCTGGACGTCATCGCGAGCTACGGCACCGAGCTGCTGGACTGGCTCAACAACTACACCTTCCCGGCCGAGACCCGCTTCGCCGACCCGGAGCGCTCGCGCGCCGGCGCCGAGCTGTTCGCCGATGCGCTGCTCGCCGGCGGCACGACCACCGCGGTCGTGTTCGCGACCGCGCACAAGGTGTCGGCCGAGGCGATGTTCGAGTCCGCGCACCGGCGCGGCATGCGCCTGATCACCGGCAAGGTGCTGCAGGACCGGCATTCGCCCGACGGGCTGCGCGACGACGTCGCCCAGGCCGAGCGCGATTGCGTCGAGCTGATCCAGCGCTGGCACGGCCGCGGCCGGCTCGCCTACGCGGTCACCGTGCGCTTCGCGCCGACCAGCTCGCCCGAGCAGCTCGCGATGGCGGGTGCGCTGTGCCGGGACGATGCGAGCCTCTACATGCAGACCCATGTCGCCGAGAACCGCGACGAGGTGCGCTGGGTGCGCGAGTTGTTCCCGAAGGCGCGCAGCTACCTGGGCGTTTACGAGGACGCCGGCCTGCTGCATGCGCGCAGCGTGCTCGCCCACGGCATCTGGCTCGACGATGCGGACCGCGCCGCGCTGCGCGCGAGCGACGCGCAGATCGCGCACAGCCCGTCGTCCAATCTGTTCCTCGGCAGCGGGCTGTTCGACTGGACCGCGATGAACGCGGCAGGTGCGCGCGTCAGCCTCGCGAGCGATGTCGGCGGCGGCACCAGCCTGTCGATGATCCGCACGATGGCCGAGGCCTACAAGGTGCAGGCCCTGCGCGGCGAGCGCCTGACCGCGTGGGTCGCGCTGCATGCGGCGACGCGCGGCTCGGCGCAGGCATTGCAGCTCGACGGCGAGATCGGCTCGTTCGAGCCGGGCCGCACCGCCGACCTGTGCGTGTGGGACTGGGCGGCCGAGCCGGTCGCACGGCGCCGCATGGAGGTCGCGCGCGGCCTGCACGAGCGCGTGTTCGCATTCATCACGTTGGCCGACGACCGCAACCTGGTCGCGACATACGTGGCCGGCACCCCGCGCCATCGGCGCGATGCGCGTGACGCGAGCCCGTGACCTGATTCCCGAATCCACGACAACGAGAACAACAACGACTGCGACAACAACAAGACAGTCAGGAGGACCACGACCGACAGACAGGCCGGCAGGCCGCCAGGAGACAAGGCAAATGCAGTTCCACACGACCACCACGACCGCGTCGGTGCACGACGCGACGACCACGACGACCGGCAGGCCGGCAGCAAGCCAGGCGACCGGCCGCAAACCGCTCCTCGAGAGGCTGTTCAAGCTCAGCGAGCACAAGACCGATGTGCGCACCGAGATCGTCGCCGGGCTGACGACGTTCCTGACGATGGCCTACATCATCTTCGTCAACCCGTCGATCCTCTCGGCCGCGGGCATGCCGAAGGAAGCGGTGTTCGTCGCGACCTGCCTGATCGCGGCGCTGGGCACCGCGATCATGGCGCTGTACGCGAACTATCCGATCGCACTCGCCCCGGGCATGGGGCTGAACGCGTACTTCGCGTTCGTCGTCGTCGGGGCGATGGGCTACACGTGGCAGACCGCGCTCGGCGCGGTGTTCGTCTCGGGCTGCCTGTTCCTCGCCGTCACGCTGTTCCGGTTGCGCGAGCTGATCGTCAACGGCATCCCCCATTCGATACGTGTGGCGATCACGGTGGGCATCGGGCTGTTCCTCGCGCTGATCGCGCTGAAGAGCGCCGGCATCGTCGCCGCCGACAAGGCGACCTACGTGACGCTGGGCAACCTGCACACGCCGCCGGTCGTGCTCGCGACGCTGGGCTTTTTCGTCATCGTCGTGCTGGACAAGCTGAAGGTGCCCGGCGCGATCCTGATCGGCATCATCGCCGTGACGGTGCTGTCGTTCTTCTTCGGCGGCAACACCTTCCACGGCGTGTTCGCGGCGCCGCCGTCCATCGCGCCGACCTTCCTGCAGCTCGACATCCAGGGCGCGCTGGCCGGCGGCATCCTGAACGTCGTGCTGGTGTTCTTCCTGGTCGAGTTGTTCGATGCGACCGGCACGCTGATGGGCGTCGCGAAGCGCGCCGGCCTGCTGGCCACCGGCAAGATGGACCGCCTGAACAAGGCGCTGCTGGCCGACTCGGGCGCGATCTTCGCCGGCTCGCTGCTCGGCACCTCGAGCACCACCGCCTACATCGAAAGCGCGGCCGGCGTGCAGGCCGGCGGCCGCACCGGGCTGACCGCGCTAACCGTCGCGGTGCTGTTCCTCGCCTGCCTGGTGATCGCGCCGCTGGCCGGCGCGGTGCCCGCGTATGCGACCGCGCCGGCGCTGTTCTACGTGGCCTGCCTGATGCTGCGCGAGCTGGTCGAGCTGAACTGGGACGACTCCACCGAGGTCGTGCCGGCCGCGGTGACGGCGCTCGCGATGCCGTTCACCTACTCGATCGCGAATGGCCTGGCCTTCGGCTTCATCACCTACGCGGTGCTGAAGCTGTTCACCGGGCGGCTGCGCGAGGTGCATGCGATGGTCTGGATCATCGCGGCGGTGTTCCTGTTCAAATTCATCTACGTCGGCGGGCACTGAAAAAGCCATCGGGCGCACGCACTGCGCCCGATACTTGCTAGTCGTGCGGTGCAGGAGAGATGCAATGCTTCGGCTCGAACTGGTCAACATCAGCAAGCAATACCCGGCCGTCAAGGCCAACGACGCGGTCAACCTGAAGGTCGAGCCCGGCCAGATCCACGCCGTGCTCGGCGAGAACGGCGCCGGCAAGTCGACGATGATGAAGATGATCTACGGCGCGGTCCGCCCCGACGAGGGCGAGATCCGCTGGAATGGCCAGCCGGTCAACATCCGCAACCCGCACGAGCCGCGGCATCTGGGCATCAGCATGGTGTTCCAGCACTTCAGCCTGTTCGACACGCTGACCGCGGCCGAGAACGTCTGGCTGGGGCTGGAGAAGACGCTGTCGCTGGCCGAGGTCACGCAGCGCATCAGCAAGGTCGCGAAGGAGTACGGCCTCGAGGTCGACCCGATGCGGCCGGTGCACACGCTGTCGGTCGGCGAGCGCCAGCGCGTCGAGATCGTGCGCGCGCTGCTGACCAGCCCGAAGCTGCTGATCCTCGACGAGCCGACCTCGGTGCTCACGCCGCAGGCGGTCGAGAAGCTGTTCGTCACGCTGCGCCAGCTCGCCGACGAAGGCTGCTCCATCCTCTACATCAGCCACAAGCTCGACGAGATCCGCGCGCTGTGCCACCACTGCACGGTGCTGCGCGGCGGCAAGGTCACCGGCGAGGTCGACCCGCGCACCGAGACCAACGCGGGCCTGAGCCGCCTGATGATAGGTGCCGAGCCGCCCGAGCTGCAGCACCGGCCGCCGCGCCTGGGCGACGTCGTGCTCGACGTGAAAGGGCTGAGCCTGCCGAAGGAAGACCACTTCGGGATGAGCCTGGCCGACATCCGCTTCGACGTGCGTGCCGGCGAGATCGTCGGCATCGCCGGCGTTTCGGGCAACGGCCAGCAGGAGCTGATGGCCGCGCTCTCGGGCGAGGACGTGCGCGCGACCAAGGGCTCGATCACGCTGTTCGGCAAGGACATTGCGCAGCATTCGCCGCGCCACCGGCGCCGTGAGGGCCTGCATTTCGTGCCGGAGGAGCGGCTGGGCCGCGGTGCGGTGCCGACGCTGTCGCTCGCACAGAACACGCTGCTGACGCGCACCGGCGCGGTCTCGAAATCGGGCTGGATCTCCACCGGCGATGTCGGCGCGCTGGCCGCGGACCTGATCAAGCGTTTCAACGTCAAGGCCGGCGGGCCCGATGCGGCGGCGAAGAGCCTCTCGGGCGGCAACCTGCAGAAGTTCATCGTCG
Source organism: Burkholderiaceae bacterium (assembly GCA_035280545.1). Classification (GTDB taxonomy): domain Bacteria; phylum Pseudomonadota; class Gammaproteobacteria; order Burkholderiales; family Burkholderiaceae_C; genus DATCSE01. The sequence goes on from DATEFR010000450.1 coordinate 6,794, forward strand.
GCCGCGAGATCGACGCGAAGCCCAAGCTGCTGATCGTGTCGCAGCCGACCTGGGGCGTGGACGTCGGCGCCGCGGCGCAGATCCGCGGCGAGCTGCTCGCGTTGCGCGACCAGGGCTGCGCGGTGCTGGTCGTCAGCGAGGAGCTCGATGAGCTGTTCGAGATCTGCGACCGGCTGGTGGTGATCGCGCAGGGGCGCATCTCGCCCAGCGTCGCGACCTCGGCGGCGACGATCGAAATGATAGGGGAGTGGATGAGCGGCTTGTGGGACAAGAAGAGTACGACCGGCACCGCTGCGCATCAGGAGGCGAGCCATGCTCAAGCTTGAAGTCCGCCCGCAACCGTCCAAGCTGATGTCGCTCGCGTCGCCGCTCCTGGCGCTCGCGATCACCGTTGTGATAGGCACGATTCTGTTCGCGCTGCTCGGCAAGGATCCGCTGCGCGGCCTGACCATCTTTTTCTACGAGCCGATCAAGAGCCTGTACGCATGGAACGAGCTCGCGATCAAGGCGACGCCGCTGCTGCTGATCGCGCTGGGCCTCGCGGTGTGCTTCCGCTCCAACGTCTGGAACATCGGGGCCGAAGGGCAGTACATCCTCGGCGCGATCTTCGCGAGCGGCGTCGCGATGCAGGCCACGCCGGCGACGGGCGGCTGGTTCGTGATCCTCGTGCTGATCGCCGGCATCGTCGGCGGCATGGTCTGGGCCGCGATCGTCGCGCTGCTGCGCGACCGCTTCAACGCGAACGAGATCCTGGTCAGCCTGATGCTCGTGTATGTCGCCGGCTTCGTGCTGAGCTATCTGGTCTACGGGCCGTGGAAGGACCCGGCCGGCTACAACTTCCCGCAGACGATCACGTTCCTGAAATCGACGCAGATGCCCAAGCTGTTCACCGGCTTCCGGGTCAACGCCGGCGTGATCGTCGCGCTGGTCGCGGTGGCGCTGTTCTGGGTGCTGCTGTTCCGCACGTATGCGGGCTTCCAGTTGCAAGTCGGTGGGCTCGCGCCGGCCGCGGCGCGCTATGCAGGGTTCTCGTCGCGCCGCGCGTTGTGGACCGCGCTGCTGCTTTCGGGCGCGATGGCCGGGCTCGCCGGCGGCCTCGAGATCGCCGGGCCGCTGGGGCAACTGACGCCCTACGTGCCGGCCGGCTACGGCTTCGCGGCGATCATCGTCGCGTTCGTCGGGCGGCTGCACCCGGTGGGCATCGTGTTCTCGGCGATCCTGATGAGCATGTTCTACATCGGCGGCGAACTGGCGCAGTCGCGGCTCGGGTTGCCGAAGTCGCTGACCGGCGTGTTCCAGGGGTTGCTGCTGTTCACGCTGCTGGCGTGCGACACGTTGATCCACTACCGGGTGCGGTGGAAGAGCGTGCCGCATGCGCATGTGCCGACGGCGCCTGGGGCTTCTGCTGTGCTGGCGGCGACTTCTTCGAAGGGGGCTTGAGATGGGCGCTTCTTCGTTGTTTTTGTCGCTGGGCGCGACAGCCCGCCGGTCCCGCCCGGCCGGCGGGTCACTTTCATTTGCTGGCCCAAATGAAAGTAACCAAAGCAAAGGGCCCGAATACGATTTGAGCCTAACGCTTCGGCAAGAAGCCCCGGCTGATGTTTGTGTGGCTCGACCCGTTGCCGAGGTGCGCTTTCGTCGCAAGTCTTCTGCGATGGCCGAGCCAATGGTGAAGCCGAACCACTCGCCATCAACCGAATTCTGTGTGGCCACGCAGCGGGTGCGAACATGGGGTGTTCGGGCCCTTTGCTTTGCCTCCTTTCATTTGGGCCAGCAAATGAAAGGAGGTCGCCTGCCGGGCGAGACCGGCGGGCTGCCGCCCAAGGCAAAAGCCCCGCTCGGAGAGCAAGCTATCATCCGAATTGACGTTAACGTAAACGTCAATTCGTGGAGCCCGCCAGCATGGAGCCTCAAGACCCCGCCTACGCAGACCGAACGCGAGCCTCGTTCGAGCGCCAGAACGCGATGGCCACGCTGGGCGCGACACTCGAGTCGGTCGAGCCCGGCCGCGTCGTGGTCGCGATGGCGCACCGCGACAGCCTGACCCAGCAGCACGGCTTCATACACGCCGGGATGCTGACCGCGGCGCTCGATTCGGCCTGCGGCTATGCGGCGTTTTCACTGATGCCCGACGATGCGGCG
>DATEFR010000451.1:0-4361 GCA_035280545.1 Burkholderiaceae bacterium
TGTGCGCCTCTGGATCGACTTCCTCAAGCACACCTACGGCGACGTGAGCTACTGGCAGGGCCCGTTGCGCGCCGCAGCCTGATCCAGCGGACGCCGCGGATCCGGCTTTGCCGGTCCGTCGGCGTCGCCCCTCGAGGGGGAGCGGCGTGAGCCGCTCCGGGGGTGGTCAATCAAGCGGACAAGCAGGTCTTCATGAAGGCCTTGCGCTCGTCGCCCTTCAGCGTCTTGGCCTTCGGGTCGGCGTTGCAGGACTTCATCTTTTCCTGCTGCGCCTTCTTCTTGTCGCTCAGGCAGGTCTTCATGAAGGCTTTGCGCTCGTCGCCCTTCTTGTCGGCGGCGTCCTTGTTGCACTCGACCATCTTGTTCTGCTGCTTGCCCATGGGCGCGCTGGCCGCAGGATCGGCGGCGTGCGCGCCCGCGAGCGCGAAACAGGACAGGGCGAGAGCGGTCATCAGTTGTTTCATCGTCGTTTCTCCTTGGGCAGTGCGTCGGATGAGGTGGCGTTTGCCGGCAGCGATTGAAGCATCGTCGTGCTGCACCAGCAAGGCAAGAACGCCGCGCCGCGTCGCATGGTGGACACACCCCGGAGAAATGCTTCGCAACAGTCGCGCCGAGACGCGGTTCAGAGAATGCGCCGCGGATGCGCCAGCGCCTCGTGCGCCGCATGCAGCCGCCGTACCAGCACCTTGATGAACGCTTCGTCGAACAGATGCCGGCAGTTCGGGCTGACCTGCACCAGCGTCTCCGGCGTGAACGAGATCGTCGTCGCCGCTTCGGTGACGACCACGTCGGTGCTGTGGCGCTTCAGCTCGGGACTGGGCGCGAGGTAGGCCATCTCGCCGATCGACGTGCCGGCGCCGAGCTGCGCGACTTTCTTGCCGTCGCGAAACACCTCGACCGCGCCGCGCGCGAGGATGTGGAAGTTGCCGCCCTCCTCGCCCTTGCGGTACAGCGCATGGCCGAAGTCGAAGCGCTGCCACCTCGCGCGGTGCACCACCTCCCACAGCTCGACATCGCCGAAGTTCGCGAAGAAGTCCAGCGTGCGCAGCAGGTTGAAGCGCTCCGAATCGAGCACGCCTTGCAGATGCCCGCGCGGCACCTGCTGCCCGGTGATCAAGCCGGACAACGCCTGCGCGAACTCGTCCCAGTTCGCATAGCGCTGCGCCGGCTCCTTCGCGAGCGCACGCTGGATCACCGCATCCAGCCCCTCGGTGACACCCGCACGCAGCGCGCCCAGCGGGCCGGGCAGCACGTGGTAGATCTGCTGCATCATCGCCGATTGCACCTGGGCGTCGAACGGCGGCCGGCCGGCGATCAGGTGGTACAGCACCGCGCCCAGCGAATAGATGTCGGCGCGGCAGTCGAGCCCGCCGCCGTCGAGCTGCTCGGGCGACATGTAGGCGAGCGAGCCCACGCGGTAGATCTGCGTGACCTCGGAGTCTAGATTCAGCACGCTGCCGAAGTCGCTGATCTTGACGTCGGTGACCGTGCCGCCGTTCAGCACCGCGAGCAGGTTCGCCGGTTTCACGTCGCGATGGATCAGCCCCTGGCGGTACACATAACCCAGCGCCATCGCGCACTTGAAGCCGATTTCGACGATCAGCTCGAGCGGCAGCAACTGGTCGGCGCGACAGAACGGCCGCAGCGTGCTGCCCGGCACGTACTCCATCACGAGGTACGGTGTCAGCGGGTCGGACACCGCGTCGTAGATCTGCACGACATTGGGGTGATTCAGGCGCCCGACCAGCGCCGCTTCGGCTGCATAGAAGCGCTCCGAGTAGCGCCCTTCCATCGGATCGCCCGCGACCGGCGCCCGCACGCGCTTGATCGCGACGTCGCGACCCTGGAAGTCGTCGTGGCACAGGAAGACCTCGGCGGTCGCGCCTTCGCCGAGCCGGCGCAGCACACGGTACTTGCCGATGTGCGTCGGCAACCCGCCCGAACGCTCGAACGCCGGTTCGGCCGATGAGGGCAAGGCGGGGGAGGCAGGCATGGGTGGGAGTGCGGCGGCGAACGGGAAGCAGGCAGTCAGCGTACAGACATTGAAAGACCGAGGTGCAACGCGGCAGTAAGGCCTCGCATCTTCGCACCGGCGACTGCGCCGCATGATGTCGAAAAGCCCCGCAAAGCGCCAGCCTTCGTGAATCGCACCACGGCGGCGGCGCAAGCTCGACGCGCCGGGCCGCCGCGTCGTCTCCCCGGGAACGGCCCCGTAGAATCGACCGCATGATCGAAGTCAAGAAGGAGCTGCTCGCCGCGTTGGGCACGGCGCTGGAGCAGGTCCAGCACGATGCGCCCGGCGCACCGCCGGCTGCCGCGTTCGAGTCGCCAAAACATGCATCGCATGGCGACCTCGCCTGCACCGCGGCGATGGCGATGGCCCGTTCGCTGAAGAAGAATCCGCGCGAGCTCGCAGCGGCGCTGGTCGAGGCGCTGAAGCGCCAACCGGCCGTCGAGCGCTGGGTCGCCGCGCTCGAGATCGCCGGCCCCGGTTTCATCAATTTCCGGCTGAAAGACAGCGCCAAGCAGGCGACGGTCGCCGAAGTGCTGGCCGCAGGCGCCGAGTTCGGACGCCAGCGCGGGCGCGACGACCGTGTGCTGGTCGAGTTCGTCTCGGCGAATCCGACCGGTCCGCTGCACGTCGGCCACGCCCGCCAGGCAGCGCTCGGCGACGCGATCTGCAACCTGTTCGAAAGCCAGGGCTGGCGCGTCACGCGCGAGTTCTATTACAACGACGCGGGCGTCCAGATCGCGACGCTCGCGGCCTCGGTGCAGGCGCGGCTGCGCGGCCGCAAGCCGGGCGACCCGCAGTGGCCCGAAGCGGCCTACAACGGCGACTACATCGCCGACATCGCGGCCGACTTCGCCGCGAAGAAGACCGTGAAGGCCGACGATCGCGAGTTCACCGCGTCGGGCGACATCGACGATCTCGACGGCATCCGCCAGTTCGCGGTGGCCTACCTGCGCCACGAGCAGGACCTGGACCTGCAGGCCTTCGGCGTGCGCTTCGACCACTACTTCCTCGAATCCGGGCTGTACACCAGCGGCCGGGTCGACGATGCGGTCCAGCGCCTGGTCGCCGCCGGCAAGACCTTCGAGGACGGTGGCGCGCTGTGGCTGCGCACGACCGACTACGGCGACGACAAGGACCGCGTGATGCGCAAGTCCGACGGCACGTACACCTACTTCGTGCCCGACGTCGCGTACCACGTGAACAAGTTCGAGCGCGGCTTCCGCAAGGCGATCAACATCCAGGGCGGCGACCACCACGGCACGATCGCGCGCGTGCGCGCCGGCGTGCAGGCGGCGGGCCACGGCGTACCCGAGGGGTACCCGGACTACGTGCTGCACAAGATGGTCACCGTGATGAAGGGCGGCGAGGAGGTCAAGATCTCCAAGCGCGCGGGCAGCTACGTGACCTTGCGCGACCTGATCGAGTGGACCAGCAAGGACGCGGTGCGCTTCTTCCTGCTCAGCCGCAAGGCCGACAGCGAGTTCACGTTCGACATCGACCTCGCGCTGAAGCGCAACGACGAGAACCCGGTGTTCTACGTGCAGTATGCGCACGCGCGCATCTGCTCGGTGATCCGCGAGTTCGCCGAGCGCGGCGGCGACGAGGCCGTGCTGGCGCAGGCGAACCTCGCGCGCTTGACCGCGCCCAGCGAAACGACGCTGCTGCTCAAGCTCGCCGAATACCCCGAGCTGCTCGCGAACGCGGCCGCGCATCTGTCGCCGCATGACCTGACGTTCTACCTGCGCGACGTCGCCTCGAGCTTCCACAGCTACTACGCGGCCGAGCGCTTCCTCGTCGACGACGACGCCGAACTGACTCGCGCGCGGCTCGCGCTGCTGGTCGCGACGCGCCAGGTCATCCGCAATGCCCTCGCGGTGCTCGGTGTCAGCGCGCCGGACCGCATGGAACGAGACAGCAGCAACGCAACGACGCAATCCTCATGAGCGATCAGAAGAAACAACGGCAGACGTCACGGCGCGGCGCCTCCGAAGGGCAACGAGGCGGCTTCGAAGGGCAACGCGGCGGCTTTGCCGTGGGCCTGATCATCGGCCTGCTGATCGGCCTCGCCCTCGCGCTGGGTGTCGCGCTGTATGTCACCAAGGTGCCGATCCCGTTCGTCAACAAGGTGCCGCAGCGCACGCCGAGCCAGGACGCTGCCGAAGCCGAGAAGAACAAGAACTGGGATCCGAACAGCCCGCTGTACGGCAAGAACCCGGCCAAGCCGAACACCGCCGCGAGCGGCTCGGTGACGCCACCGCCTGCCGCGGCGGCCCCGGCCCCGACCCCGATCACGCCGGGTGCGATCGCGACCGTGCCGGCGACGCCGCCGACCACCTCGCCCGCGAGC
>DATEFR010000452.1:0-6295 GCA_035280545.1 Burkholderiaceae bacterium
CTGGTCGCCAGCGTCAACGCGGCGCAGTGGACCTTGGCTGCGCTGGACGCCTGCTTCGGCGCCGCGCAGCTCGTCTGGGGCCCGCTCGCCGACCGCCACGGGCGCCGCCCGGTGCTGCTGGCCGGGCTCGCGCTGTACACCGCGGCCAGCGTGCTGAGCGCGCAGGCCGGCAGCATCGTCGCGCTGGTCGGCTGGCGCGCGCTGCAGGGCGCCGCGATGGCCGCCGCGGTCACCTGCGCCCGCTCGATCGTGCGCGACCTGTTCGAGCCGCACGAAGGCGCACGCGTGATGTCGCGCGCGCTGACCGGCCTCGGCGTGATCGCGATGGCCAGCCCCATCGTCGGCGGCCTGGTCGTGCAGTGGCTGCATTGGCGCGCCGCACTGCTGGTGCTCGCGCTGTTCGGCGCGGCGACGCTGGCGCTGGTCGCGCTGCGTTTCGAGGAGACGGTGCCGCAGCGCAACCCGCGTGCGACACGGCTCGCGCCGCTGCTCCGCAACTGGGCCGTGCTGCTCGCGAACCCGACCTTCCGGGCCTGGGTCGCGCTGCTGTGCTGCACGTTCGGCGGCTTGTTCTTTCTGCTCGCCGGCTCGTCGTTCGTGTTCATCGACGTGCTGGGCAGCTCGCGCGTGGCCTACGGCGTGATCCTCGCGACCAGCTCGCTCGCGTACATCTTCGGCACCTGGCTGTGCCGTCGTCTGCTGCTGAAGCACGGGCTGCGCGGCGCGGTGCGGCGCGGCGCCTGGTTCTCGCTGGCCGGCGGCGTCGGCATGGCGGCGCTCAGCCTGGCAGGCGTCTACGGCGTCTGGGCCATCATCGTGCCGCAGTGGCTGTATGCGATCGGTCATGGCATACACCAGCCCTGCGGGCAGGCCGGCGCGGTCGGGCCGTTTCCCGAGAAAGCCGGCACGGCCGCGTCGGTCTCCGGTTTCCTGATGATGGTGACGGCTTCGAGCGTCGGCTTCTGGCTCGGCCGGCATCTGGACGGCACGGTGTTTCCGGTCACGCTGGGCATCGGCGCCTTCGGCGTCGCCGTGTCGATCGTGGCGTGGACGCTGGTGCAGTGGCACGGCGACGCACGGGCGGACATCGAGCCGGCCAGTCGCCCCGGGGCCCTGCGAGAACCATGACGTCGTCGGTGGCCGCACCGCCCTGCCTCTGCCTCGCCGGCCCGACTGCCGCCGGCAAGACCGCGGCCGCACTCGCGATCGCGCGTGCGCTGCACGACGAGCGGCCGGTCGAGATCGTCAGCGTCGATTCGGCGCTGGTCTACCGCGGCCTGGACATCGGCACCGCGAAGCCCAGTGCCGAGGAGCGCGCCGCGGTGCCGCACCACCTGATCGACATCCTCGAGCCGACGCAGGCTTACTCGGCCGCGCGCTTCGTCGCCGATGCGCAGCATCTGATCGCCGCGATCGTCGCGCGCGGTCGGCTGCCGCTGCTGGTCGGCGGCACGATGCTGTACTTCAAGGCGCTGTTCGACGGCCTGGACGCGATGCCCGCGGCCGACCCGGCGGTGCGTGCCGAGATCGACGCGCGCGCGGCGCAGGTCGGCTGGCCGGCCCTGCATGCGGAGCTGGCGCGGGTCGACCCGATCACCGCGGCGCGCCTGGCGCCGGGCGACTCGCAGCGCATCCAGCGCGCACTCGAGGTGTGGCAGATCACCGGCCAGCCGTTGGCCAGCTTTCATCGCAGCGGCCCATCGACCCCGGACCGATCCGCCGCGCGCCCTGCGCTGATCTCGCTCGAACCGCACGAGCGCGCCTGGCTGCACGAGCGGATCGACGCGCGCTTCGACCAGATGCTGAACGCGGGGCTGATCGCCGAAGTCCGCCGTCTGCGGGCACGCGGCGATCTGCACGCCGAGTTGCCGGCGATGCGCTGCGTCGGCTATCGCCAGGCCTGGCAGGCGCTGGAGGCGGGCCTCGCCGAACCCGCGTTGACCGACACGGTGCGCGCGACGGGCAGCGCCGCGACGCGTCAGCTCGCAAAACGCCAGCTCACCTGGCTGCGCAGCATGCCGCATCGCCATGTCGTCGCCTGCGATCGCGACGATGCGACGGCCGCGGTCGTCGCAGCCGCGCGCCGGCTGATGCCGGCGATCTGAAGGACGCCCATGCCCTTGCTCGACGTCCGCGCGCTCGCCAAGCGTTACGGCGACACCGCCGTGTTCGAGGGCGTGGACCTCGCGGTCGAGCGCGGCGAGTTCGTCGCGGTGCTGGGCGAATCGGGCGTCGGCAAGTCGACGCTGCTGAACTGCATCGCCGGGCTGGACACGATCGCGGCCGGCAGCGTCGTGCTCGACGGCGTGCGCGTCGACACGCTGCCCGAGCCCGAGCAGGCGCTGCTGCGGCGCATCGAGCTCGGCTTCGTGTTCCAGGCGTTTCATGTGCTGCCGCATCTGGACGTCGCGCACAACGTCGGGCTGCCCTTGCTGCTGCAGCGGCGCGACGAGCCGGCGCGCGTGGCCGCGGCGCTCGCCGCGGTCGGTCTGGAGACGCTGGCCACGCGCTTGCCGCAGACCTTGTCGGGCGGCCAGCTGCAGCGGGTCGCGATCGCGCGCGCGCTGGTGCACGGGCCGAAGCTGATCCTCGCCGACGAGCCGACCGGCAACCTCGACCCGACCACCGCCGAACGCGTGATGGACGTGTTCGCCGCGCAGGTGCGCGAGCACGGCGCGGCGTGCGTGCTGGTCACGCACTCGCGCGCCGCGGCGGCGCGCGCGGACCGCGTGCTGACGCTGACCGCGAGCGGCATGCGCCCTCACCCCGGCCCTCTCCCGCAAGCGGGAGAGGGAGCGGCAGGGGCATCACCTCTACCACCTGCGGGAGAGGGAGGTCACATGAGGTCCCCTCTCCCGCTTGCGGGAGAGGGTTAGGGTGAGGGCCCGCCGGTGACACTCGCCTGGCTGCGCCAGCTCTCATGGCCCGAGCTGCGCCATCATCCGTGGCGGCACCTCGCCGCGCTGCTCGCGATCACGCTGGGCGTTGCGCTCGCGTTCTCGGTCGCGCTGATCAACCAGTCGGCATTGGGCGAATTCAGCGCCGCGGTGCGCGCGGTCAACGGCGAGCCGGACTTCGAGCTGCGCGCCGGCAGCGCCGGCTTCGACGAGCGGCTCTACGAACGTGTCGCGCGGCATCCGCAGGTCGATGTCGCGAGCCCTGTCGTCGAGATCGACACGCAGGCTTTCGATGCGCGCGGCGAGCGCGTGCCGCTGAAGATCGTCGGCATCGATGCGCTGGTCGTCGCGACGACCGCACCGGCGCTGCTGCCCAAGCCGGCCTCGGCGGCGAGCACCGGCGCGAAGACCGACACGACGCCGCTCGCGGCACTCGCGCCGGATTCGATCTTCCTCAACTTGCGGGCACGCGAGCGGCTGGGCTTGCCGACGCAAGACGACGGCACGACACCTCCCACGCTGCAAGTGCAGACCCCGACCGGCCGTGCCGCGCTGCAGGTGCGCGGCAGCATCGCCGCGCCCGGCCCCGCGCTCGCGGTGATGGACATCGCCGGCGCACAGGCGAACTTCGGCTGGCTCGGGCGCCTCAGCCGCGTCGACGTGCGGCTCGTGCCGGGTGCCGACAGCGCCGCGGTGCAGCGCGAGCTCGCGTTGCCGGTCGGCGTGCGTGCCGCGGCGCCGGACGAGGCCGCGCAGCGCGTCTCGAACGTCTCGCGTGCGTACCGCGTGAACCTGACCGTGCTCGCGCTGGTGGCGCTGTTCACCGGTGCGTTTCTGGTGTTCTCCATCCTCGCGCTGTCGGTCGCGAAGCGACAGATGTCGCTCGCGCTGCTGGGCGTGCTGGGCATGACGGCGCGCGAACGGCTGCAGCTCGTGCTGGTCGAATCGGCGATGCTCGGTGCAGTCGGCAGCGCGCTCGGGCTGCTGCTCGGCACGGCGCTCGCCGCGCTCGCGCTGCGCCTGCTCGCCGGCGATCTGGGCGGCGGCTATTTCGCCGGCGTCGCGCCGACGCTGCGCTTCGATCCGTGGGCCGCGCTGCTGTACGGCGCACTGGGCATCGTCGCGGCACTGCTGGGCGCCTGGCTGCCGGCGCGCGACGCGCAGCATCTCGCGCCGGCCCAGGCGTTGAAGGGGCTGGGCAGCGACGCCGATGCACGCGCCGCCGCCTGGCTCGCGCCGGCCCTACTGGCGGCCGGCATGGGGCTCGCGCTGCTGCCGCCGGTCGCCGAGATTCCGTGGGCCGCGTATGCATCGGTCGCCTGTCTGCTGCTGGGCGGCATCGCGTGCGTGCCGGCCGGCATCGCGCTGCTGCTGCGTGCGGTGGCACCGCCGCGCCATGCGCTGCTGCTGCTCGGCGTCGAACGCGCCCGGCGCCAGCGCCACACCGCGACGATCGCGGTGGCCGGTGTCGTCGCCAGCCTGAGCCTGGCGGTCGCGCTGACCGTGATGGTCGCGAGCTTTCGCGACGCCGTGACCCGTTGGCTCGATGTCGTGCTGCCGGCCGATCTGTACGTGCGGCTGGCCGCGCCCGGTGTGGCGAGCGAGACCATCACGCTGCCGCCCGAGTTCGTGCAGCGCTGCGCCGCGCTGAGCGGCGTGCAGCGCGTCTCGGCGCAGCGTGCCGTCGCGTTGCAGCTGGCGCCCGGCCGGCCGTCGGTCACGCTGCTCGCACGTGCCGGGGTCGATCCGGCGCGTGCGTTGCCGCTGCTCGGCGAGCTGCTGCCGGCACGCGAGGGCATGGTCTCGGCCTACGTCAGCGAGGCGATGGTGGCGCTGTACGGCGCCCGGCCGGGGAGCACGCTGAACCTGCCGCTGGCCGCCACGAGCGGAACGACTGCGACGACCCCGGTGTTCGTGCGCGGCGTCTGGCGCGACTACGCACGCCAGTTCGGCGCGGTCGCGATCGCGGCCGACGACTATCGCCGCATCACCGGCGACCTGCGGGTCAACGATGTCGCGCTGTGGCTCGCGGCCGGCACCGAGACGAACGCGCTGCAGGCCGCGATCCGGGCCGCGGCGCAAACGCTGGGCATCGACGGGGCGCTGCTCGAATTCGCCAGCGTCGCCGAGATCCGCGCGGTCTCGCTGCGCATCTTCGACCGCAGCTTCGCGGTGACCTACTGGCTGCAGGCCGTCGCGATCGCGATCGGGCTGTTCGGCATCGCCGCGAGCTTCTCGGCGCAGGTGCTGGCGCGGCGCAAGGAGTTCGGGTTGCTCGCGCACCTGGGGCTGACGCGGCGCCAGGTGCTCGCGATCGTCGCGCTCGAAGGCGCGGTCTGGACCGCCGCCGGCGCACTCGTCGGGTTGCTGCTGGGGCTCGCGGTCAGCGTCGTGCTGGTCGAGGTCGTCAACCCGCAGAGCTTTCACTGGACGATGGAGCTGCTGCTGCCCTGGGGACGGCTCGCGCTGCTGTGCGCGGCCGTGGTCGTCTCGGGCACGCTGACGGCCTGGCTCGCGGCCCGCGGCGCGGCGTCGCGCGACATGGCCCTCGCGGTGAAGGAGGACTGGTGAACACGCTGCGGCTGCCGCAGGCCACACGGGCCCGTCTGCGCGCACGCCACGCGCAGTCGCAGCGCCGCTATCACACGCAGGCGCACGTGGATGCGCTGCTGCACTGGCTCGCGTTGCACGCGGCACTCGCGGCGCGGCGCGATCTCGTCGAGGCGGCGATCTGGTTCCACGATGCGGTCTACGACCCGACCCGCGCCGACAACGAAGCGCAGTCGGCCGCGCTCGCGCGCACCGAACTCGCCGCGCTTGCATGGCCGGACGACGCGATAGCTCGTGTCGCCGCGCTGGTGCTCGCGACCCAGCATCACGATGCGGCGCGCGATGATCGCGATGCCTGGCTGTTCCTCGATCTCGATCTTTCGATCCTCGGGCAGAGCGCCACGACGTATCGAGCCTATGCCGAGCAGATCCGCGCCGAATACGCATTCGTGCCCGAACCGCGCTACCGCGAAGGCCGCATCGGCGTGCTCGGCCGGTTCCTCGAGCGCGACGCGATCTACCGGACGCCCGCGCTGCACGCCGCCTGGGAAACGACGGCCCGCGCGAACCTCGCCGACGAGATCCGGCGACTGCGCCGCGCGTAGTCCGCAAGCGGCCTGCATGGCCTGCACAGGGCCGGCGGCCCGGACCCGCATAATCGTTGTTCGCCGAACAAACACTGACAACGGTCGCGCGTCGACCGCCCTACCGGAGGAACCACCCGCATGCTCGCCACCGTGCTCGTCGCGCTCGTCGCCGCCCTCCACGTCTACATCCTCGTGCTCGAGATGTTCTTGTGGACCACACCGCGCGGCCGGCGCGCGTTCGGCACGACACCCGAATTCGCG
>DATEFR010000453.1:0-6480 GCA_035280545.1 Burkholderiaceae bacterium
GTGCAGTTCCCCGAGGACGCCGGCCCGATGGCGCACCCGGTGCGGCCCGACAGCTACGTCGAGATCAACAACTTCTACACCGCCACCGTCTACGAAAAAGGCGCCGAGGTCGTGCGCATGATGAACACGCTGGTCGGGCGCGACGGCTTCGCGCGCGGCATGAGCCTGTACTTCGAGCGCCACGATGGCCAGGCCGTGACCTGCGACGACTTCGCGCAGGCGATCGCCGATGCCAACCCGGGCAGCGCGCTGGCCCGCACGCTGCCGCAGTTCAAGCGCTGGTATGCGCAGGCCGGCACGCCCAGGCTCTCCGCGCGCGGCCGCTACGACGCCCCGTCGCGCACCTACACGCTGGGCCTCGAGCAGACACCGGGCCGCGCCGAGGTGCCGCAGCAGCAGCCGTTCGTGATCCCGCTGGCGATGGGGCTGGTCGCGCGCGACGGCCGCGCGCTGCCGCTGCAGCTCGAAGACGAACCGCCGACCGACGCGACCCAGCGCGTGCTGGTGCTCGACGAGGCGCGCAGCTTCTACACCTTCGTCAACATCGACAGCGAACCGGTGCCGTCGCTGCTGCGCGGCTTCTCGGCGCCGGTGCAGCTCGTCGATGGGCTGAGCGACGCCGACCTGCTCGTGCTGCTGCAACACGACCCCGATCCGTTCAACCGCTGGGAAGCCGGCCAGCGCCTCGCGATGAGCCGCCTGCTGGCGGTCGTGCGCGATGGCGCGCCCGATGCGCTGGACGCGCCGTTCATCGAGGCGATGCGCTCGGTGCTGCGCCACCCCGAGCTCGACCCGGCGTTCAAGGACCTGGTGCTGACGCTGCCCAGCGAGGCCTACATCGCCGAGCAGCTCGCGCCGGTCGACCCGCAACGCATCCACGCGGCGCGCCGCTCGATGCTCGCGCAGCTCGCGCGCGAGTTGCGCGCCGACTGGGAGTGGGCGTTCGAAGCGCATCAGGTGACCGGTGCGTACACCCCCGATCCGGTCTCGGCCGGCCGGCGTGCGCTCGCGAACCGCGCCGTGGCGATGCTGTGCCAGGATGCGGTCGCGCTGGGCGAGAGCGTCTGGCCGGGCCGCACGTTGCAGCGCTTCAAGGACGCCGGCAACATGACCGACCGCCTGGGCGCGCTCTCGGCGCTGGTCAATGCGAACGCCGAGCTCGCCGACCCGGCGCTGACGCGCTTCCACGAGCTGTTCCGCAGCGAGGCGCTGGTCATCGACAACTGGTTCGCGCTGCAGGCGATGGCGCCGGAGACCGACGGCCGCGTGTTCGAACGCGCGAAGCGCCTGCTCAAGCATCCCGACTTCTCGCTGCGCAACCCGAACCGCGCGCGCAGCCTGCTGCAGGCGCTGTGCGCCGGCAACCCCTCGGCGTTCCACCGCGCCGACGGCGCCGGCTATGCGTTCTGGGCCGACCGCGTGCTCGAGCTCGATGCGATCAACCCGCAGCTCGCGTCGCGCATCGCGCGCATCGCCGATCGCTGGGCCCAGCTCGCCGAGCCGTACCGCGGCGCAGCGCGCGCGGCGGTCGCGCGGGTCGCGGCGAAGGCCGACCTGTCGAACGACGTCCGCGAGATCGTCACCCACGCACTCGAATCCTGACACCCTTCGGAGATCCGCAACGATGGCAACTGCAGCGAAGAAAAAGAAAGTCAACGCGTTCTACGCCCAGTCGGGCGGCGTGACGGCCGTGATCAACGCCTCGGCCGCCGGCGTGATCGAGACGGCGCGCGCGCACAAGGACCGCATCGGCAAGGTCTACGCCGGCCGCAACGGCATCATCGGCGCGCTGACCGAGGACCTGATCGACACCGGCAAGGAATCGGCCGCCGCGATCGCGGCGCTGCGCGCGACGCCCTCGGGCGCGTTCGGCTCGTGCCGCTACAAGCTCAAGTCGCTGGAGACGCACAAGCGCGAATACGAGCGCCTGATCGAAGTCTTCAAGGCCCACGACATCGGCTACTTCTTCTACAACGGCGGCGGCGACTCGGCCGACACCTGCTTCAAGGTCAGCCAGCTCAGCGAGGCGATGGGCTACCCGCTGCAGGCCATCCACGTGCCGAAGACGATAGACAACGACCTGCCGATCACCGACTGCTGCCCGGGCTTCGGCTCGGTCGCGAAGTACGTCGCGGTGTCGACGCTGGAGGCCTCGTTCGACGTGCGCTCGATGGCGAAGACGTCGACGAAGGTGTTCGTCGTCGAGGTGATGGGCCGGCACGCCGGCTGGATCGCCGCGGCCGGCGGGCTGGTCGAGGACCACGGCATCCCGGTCGTGATCCTGTTCCCCGAGATCGAGTTCGACGAGAAGAAGTTTCTCGCCCGTGTCGACCAGCTCGTGAAGAAACACGGCTACTGCACCGTCGTCGTCTCCGAAGGCTGCCACCACCCGGACGGCACCTTCCTCGCCGAGCAGGGCGCACGCGATGCATTCGGCCACGCGCAGCTCGGCGGCGCGGCACCGGTCGTCGCGAACATCGTCAAGCAAGGCCTGGGCTACAAGTTCCACTGGGCCGTGGCCGACTACCTGCAGCGCGCGGCGCGCCACATCGCCTCGGCCACCGACGTGAAGCAAGCCTACGAGCTCGGTCGCAAAGCGGTCGAGCTCGCGCTCGCCGGCCGCAACGCGGTGATGCCGACGATCGACCGCACCTCCGATGCGCCGTACCGCTACAAGATCGGCGTGGCCGACCTCGCGAAGGTCGCCAACGTCGAGAAGTTCATGCCGCGCGACTTCATCACGAAGGACGGCTTCGGCATCACCGACAAGTGCCGCCGCTACCTGACCCCGCTGATCCAGGGCGAGGACGCGCCCAAGTACAAGGGCGGGCTGCCGGTCTACGTGACGCTGAAGAACACGCCGGTCGCGAAGAAGCTGCCGGCGTTCGAGCTGAAGACCTAACTAACCGTCGATGCGCTGGTACCGATAGATCGGCTTGCGATCCGGCCTGACTTTCGGCACCACCTTCATGGGCGTCAGCACGGTGGGCGCCGCGCCGCCGATCACGAAGGGAACGGTCTGGCCGTTGATCGTGACGAGCCCGCCGACCGGCGAAGGCGGTATGCCGGGCGACAGGAAAGTCTGCATGAACGGCTGGCCGGGCAGGCGCGTGCCGGTCTGGAAGTCGATCTGATACGACCTCGCCGTGCCCAGATTCGTGCAGGCCGTCGTGCTGGCGTTGGGCTTGGCCTGGTAGGTGCTGAAGTAGGTGACGCCACCGACCGTCAGCGGCGTGGTGACGACCTGTTCAAAGGGCGCCGCCGTCGTCGACAGGCTCAGGTACCAGCCCTTGAAGGGGGTCAGCGCGGTCGGATCGAGGGTCGTCACGCCGGTCACGTTGTACAGGTCGCCGGGCGCGGTGCCGTAGCCGATGGCGGCCACGACACCCGAGGTCACGGTCACGTCGTCGCGGATGCCGTAGAACCGGTTGACGACTTGCGCCGCGTTCGATGACGACGTGGGCTTCTCGCGGTCCCCCGAGCCGACCAGCACCGTCACCTGCGTGCCCAGCACCACCGCGCTGGGCGCGTACATGAACTTTCGGCGCTCCGACATGCTGGCACCCCACTGGCCGACGGTGGCGACCTTCTGCACCGGCCAATCGGCCACGCTCGCATATCCGTTGAAACCGTTCGCGGGGTCGCTGGTGTTGATCCGCCAGATGTTGCCGCGGGTGTCCACGGCGTAGAGGACGTCGATGTAGCCGTCGCCATCGATGTCCACCGCCGTGGGATCGGCGACGAAGCGGCCGGCGGAGATCCCCGGGTCGATGAACCGGTAGTCCGCGGCGACGCCAGTGCCCGCTTGCCCGTTCAGCACGACGATCCCGCGGCCCTTGGTGACGTTCGCACACGCAGCGTTGGGATCGTCGCTGTCCTCGCAGGTGTCGTAGCCCGCCCCGAAGACCACGAGCGGCGTCGTCCGCCCCTTGATGCGGATGGCGGTCGGCGTCGACCAGCTCTGCCCCATGTTCGGGTTGTTCTCGGGACCGTACTTCCACAGCAGCGAAGGTTGCGCGCCGGAACTCGGCTTGCTGGTCATGTCGAATGCATAGACCCAGTTTCCGCCGCGGCGCATCGTCGCGTAGATCCAGACTTTGCCGACGGAGGTGCTGGTCCGTTCCTGGTAACCGCCGATCGAACCATCGAAGAAGTAGGTCTTGGGGATCGGCGCGGGCACCAGCGTCGCCGGCGTGTTCGGATACGAGATCACCGGGCTGTCGGTGCGCACGCGATTCAGCGCGCTCCAATGCTCCGGCGCCACGAATGACCACAGTTCGTTGCCGGCCGTGCTGCCGGTCTGGTTGCCGTTGACCGCGTGCAGCATGCCGTCCCCGGCTCCGTAGAAAACGACCACGTCGTTGCCGCTGGCCGCGCTGCCGTAGTTGATGGCCAGAGGCCGCGAGTGGACGACCTCGCCGTGGACCGTCGGCCGGGTTGCCGTCGCCGCCAGGCCAGAGTCCGTGTAGCTGATGGTGCCCGATGGATTGACCGTGCCGTCGCCTGTGTTCTGTCCTCGCACCCAGTTGACCAGCGTGGCGCTGTCCGTGCTGGTCAGGCCGCTGATGCTGGTCACGTTGCTCGTGTTGAACGCGACCAGGCCGGTGCTGCAACCGGCATCCTTGCAGGTGCGGATGTTGCGGGCGGCATGGCCCACGGTGCGCAGCCGCTGGGCCGCGCCGCCGCGCTCGACGATAGGCCCGTCGGGCGAGTCGGAGTACGGCGAGGTCGTCGAGGTCGCACAGCCCGAGGCCTGCGCACCGCTGATCGATTGCCAGTAGGTTCCGCTGTCGGCCGTCCAGTAGCTCCTCGCGCAGTTCTGGATGAAGCCGGTGTTGACCGAGTCGATCGCGGCCGCGCCGGTCGCATCGGCCAGCTGGAGCAGGCCACCGCTCAGCGCGAACTGGTACTGCTTCAGGTTCCCGGACCAGCGTTGATAGCCGTTCGGGTCCGGACGAAAGACACCCATGAAGACCTGGTTCAGGAAGGTGCCCTGCGCGTTGACGCTGACCGGCAGCGACGCCGAGGCGAACACGCTGTTGATCGCGGCGATCTGCGTCAACGCGTTGGTGAACGCGGCGATCAGGCCATACAGATCGCCTCCGACGGAAAAATAGCCGCCCGGCCCGTTGGTGTCGGCCATGGACTTCAGCAAGGCGCTTTGCTTGGCATCCGCCGACTTGTTGTAGACGTCGATCGTGAACATCCGGATGTTCTGCTGCCCCGGGGCGCCGCTGACATCGCTGGCGTACAGGAACCGGGCCCATTCGTCGGCGAAACGCACGTTCGACTTGTCGCTGTTCGCCAGCGGAACCGGATAGATCTGCGCGCCGGGGTCGTAGCCGAGCCGGCTCATCAGCAGGTTCGTCGGGTTGGGCGCCGCGTTGACGTTGGTCCCGTACTCCTGGTTGGGCCAGGTGTTGCCGATCAGGATGATGTAGTTGTTCCCGCACGCGTCGCCGTTGCCGATCGGACTGGCGTACTGGGTGCGCGAGCCGTCCGCGAAAGCCAGCGGGTCCTCCAGCCCGATGAGGTTGCTGTAGCGCGCGGGTCCGAAGTGCGTCGCGTCGGACGGCGTTCCGGCGGTGCCGGCCGCCGCGCCGGCCGGATTCGCATAGCCGCCGAAGTACTTGAAGGCCTCGTACAGCGGCGCGCCGTATTCCGCCGACGCCGGCCCCTTGAAGTCCGGCGTCGTGATCTTGCTGTCGATGTTGGCGAGGTCCGCCAGGAAAGTCGCGCATCGCGCCGAGTCCATAGGCGCGACGCGCTGCCGGATGTAGCCGGACATCACGTTGTTGCCGTCGGCCGTGCCGTTCGGGTTGAAGAGCATCGTGCCGGCATTCAGGCTCAGCTTGGGGTTGCTGTTGCACACCAGGTTGGTCAGCACGAGCTTCAATGCCCGCAGTTCGACCTGGCCCTGCACCAGCGACGTATCGGACCCGAAGATCTGGCTGACATAGCTCGAGCACAGCGCCAGCTTCGCGGCGTCGTTCTGGTAGGCGGACGTGCACTTGGCCTGCACGTCGGTCCTGTTCCAGGCCTGCGAGTGGGCGGACCAGTTGGAGCTGTTGTCGAGAAAGAACAGTACGTTCGGCGCCGCCGCGGTACCGCCGGTGCCTGCGTAGAGGTCGATGTCCTCGGCGTGGGACGACAGGGGCAACATCAGCGACAGGGCGATGACGCCACCCTTCATCTTGTCAACAAGGTTCAGTTGCATGAGCTGCTGAGCGTGGTGAGGTCCGTGCGGACTTCGACGCCCTGCACGACTTTGGCGGTCGCACCGAGCAACTTGGCGTCGGCCGCATCGGCTTCGACGTCGTACAGGACCGAGCCGCAGTTCGAGTCGCCGCTCGTCGAGCCGACCGCCGACGGATCGACGATGGTCAGGCCGGTGCTGCTCGAGCCTCCGAAGCACGAGGCGTCGCTCGCCGCGACATAGTTCAACCCGCCGGCGCGCTTCACAAGCTCGCTGTTCTTGAT
>DATEFR010000454.1:0-3050 GCA_035280545.1 Burkholderiaceae bacterium
GGCGCACGCAACGACGCGCACTGCGTCAGCATCGAGCACAAGCTCGGCATCAAGGCGAGCCCGACCGCGGTGCTGCAGTTCGGCGATCACGGCGGTGCCGTGGGCTGGCTCATCGGTGAAGAGAATCGCGGCCTCGAGTACATGTTCATCATGATGAACGCGGCGCGCTACGCGGTCGGCATGCAAGGCATCGCCGTCGCCGAGCGCGCGTACCAGAAGGCGGCAGCGTTCGCGAAGGAGCGCATCCAGTCGCGTCCGGTCGATGGCTCGCTGCCCGGCAGCGGCCCGATCATCCACCACCCCGACGTCAAGCGCATGCTGATGACGATGCGCGCGTACACCGAAGGCTGCCGTGCGATGGCGATCACCGCGGCGGCGGCGTTCGACGCGGCGCATCACCACCCCGACCCCGAGGTGCGCCAGCAGAACCAGGCGTTCTACGAATACATGGTGCCGCTCGTGAAGGGCTACAGCACCGAGATGGCCAACGAGGTCGCGAGCCTGGGCGTGCAGGTGCACGGCGGCATGGGCTTCATCGAGGAGACCGGCGCGGCGCAGTACCTGCGCGATGCGCGCATCCTGGCGATCTACGAGGGCACGACGGCGATCCAGGCGAACGACCTGGTCGGCCGCAAGACGGCGCGCGACGGCGGCCGCACGCCGAAGGCGATCGCCGCGCAGATCGCGGCCACCGAGGCCGAGCTCGCGAAGCGCGAGAGCAGCGCCGCGGCGCGCTCGATGCTCAAGCGCCTGAGGGCGGCGCGCGAGGCGTTCGTGCAGGTCGTCGACTTCGTCGCCGGCAACACGAAGGCGAGCCCAAACGCGGTCTTCGCGGGGTCGGTACCGTACCTGCTGCTGGCTGGCAACGTGGTCGCCGGTTGGCAACTGGCGCGCGCGCTGCTCGTCGCCGAAGACCAGCTCGCGAAGGGCGAGGGCGATGCCGCGTTCCTGCAGGCCAAGATTGCGACCGCGCGCTTCTATGCCGAGCATCTGTTGAGCAAGGCGCCGGCGACGCGCGATGCGATCGTCGACGGGGCCGAGAGCGTCACCGCGCTGCCCGTGGACGCGTTCTGACTCCCCCGCGCCCACACCGTTCGCCCTGAGTATCGAAGGGCCCGTGCTGTACATCGCCCCAGGCCTTCGATACCTCAGGCCGAACGGGCTCACGACAAGGATAGTTCTCGATGCCATTGCCCGCCGTCCTCCAGAACCTGCCGCTGCCCATCATCGGCTCGCCGCTGTTCATCATCAGCAACCCCAAGCTCGTGATCGAGCAGTGCAAGGCCGGCATCGTCGGCTCGATGCCGGCGCTGAACGCGCGCCCGGCCGAGCAGCTCGACGAATGGCTGGCCGAGATCACCGAGACGCTGGCCGCCTACGACCGCGCAAACCCCGACAAGCCCGCGGCGCCGTTCGCGATCAACCAGATCGTGCACAAGAGCAACGACCGGCTCGAGCACGACATGCAGATGTGCGCGAAGTACAAGGTGCCGATCGTGATCACCTCGCTGGGCGCGCGCACCGACGTCAACGATGCGGTGCATGCCTGGGGCGGCGTCGTGCTGCACGACGTGATCAACAACACCTTCGCGAAGAAGGCGATCGAGAAGGGCGCCGACGGGCTCATCCTGGTCGCGGCCGGCGCCGGCGGGCACGCGGGCGTCAAGAGCCCGTTCGCGCTGGTGCAGGAGATCCGCGAGTGGTTCGACGGGCCGGTCGCGCTGTCGGGTGCCATCAGCACCGGCAGCGCGGTGCTTGCCGCCCAGGCGCTGGGCGCCGACTTTGCCTACATCGGCTCGGCCTTCATCGCGACCGAGGAGGCACGTGCGACCGAGGCCTACAAGCAGGCGATCGTCGCCGGCAGCTCGGACGACATCGTCTACTCGAACCTCTTCACCGGCGTGCACGGCAACTACCTGAAGCCGTCGATCCTCGCGGCCGGTCTGGACCCGGAAAACCTGCCGGTCAGCGACCCCAGCACGATGAGCTTCGGCGGCGGCGAGGGCTCGAAGAAGAAGGCCTGGAAGGACATCTGGGGCTCGGGCCAGGGCATAGGCGCGGTCAAGCAGGTCGTACCGGCGCGTGAGCTCGTCGGTCGGCTGGCGCGCGAGTACCAGCAGGCGCGGCAGCGCCTTGCACTGGCCTGAAAATTTGCTGACTCGACGCAATGGACACGGGCCGCGACACACGAGCGTCGCGGCCCGGTGGTACAGTCGCGCCCTGTGACTTGAGGTCCTTCCCGTCCCCTTGCTGGCAACAGTTCAAGGCGGGTCGCTAGTCCGCCGGTCGGTGTAGCCGTAACGCGGAAGGTTTTGTAACCCACTACAGCATCGGAAACCGATGCGAAAGGTGAGCGAGATGATGCAGCAGTACAGGTCGAACTCGTACCTGTTCGGGGGCAACGCGCCCTATGTCGAAGAGTTGTACGAGGCCTACCTCGACAACCCGGGCTCGGTGCCCGAGAACTGGCGCAAGTATTTCGACGCGCTCCAGCACGTTCCGGCCGTCGACGGCTCCGAGACGCGCGACGTGGCCCATGCGCCGGTCGTCGAGTCGTTCGCGCAGCGCGCGAAGGCCAATGCGTTCGGCAACAAGGCGTCGAGCACCGACCTGGCGATCGCGCGCAAGCAGGTCCACGTCCAGTCGCTGATCGCCGCGTACCGCTTCCTCGGCTCGCGCTGGGCCGACCTCGATCCGCTGAAGCGCCAGGAGCGAGCGAAGATTCCCGAGCTGGAGCCGGCGTTCTACGACCTGACCGAGTCCGACATGGACATCGTGTTCAGCGCGACCAACACCTACTTCACGACCGCCGAGCAGATGACGCTGCGCGAGATCGTGCAGGCGCTGCGCGAAACCTACTGCGGCTCGATCGGCGCCGAATACATGCACGTCACCGAGCCGGCCGAGAAGCGCTGGTGGCAGGAGCGGCTCGAATCGATTCGCAGCCGGCCGAGCTTTGACGCCGAGAAGAAGAAGCACATCCTCGAACGGCTGACGTCGGCCGAAGGCCTGGAGCGTTACCTGCACACCAAGTACGTCGGGCAGAAGCG
>DATEFR010000455.1:0-4242 GCA_035280545.1 Burkholderiaceae bacterium
CTCGGTGCCGTCGACGCTGGCCTGCTGGGCGCGCGGCGCGACGGCGAGGAAGAAGCGCGTGTCGAAACGCTTGGGCCGGCGCAGCGGCGTCAGCCAGTGGCTGAGGTAGATGAGCGAGTCGACTGCAAGCTGCAGGCCGTGGTCGCGGCACACGTCGGCCAGGCCGCGTTCGCCACGATGCAGCGCGACGCGCTCGGCGAGCAGCTGGCGGGTGTTCGTGGATTCACCGTCGTCGCCGGTGTCCCAACGGACCAGCTCGCCGCTCGCATCGCCGGCGCGGCTGGCGAACAGCAAGCCGACCTCCTCGAAACATTCACGCACCGCGCTGACGTAGTGATCCAGGCCATGCGCGGCAACGCCGAGGCGCGTGCTTGCGGCCGCATCGTCGAGGCCGCGGCAGCACGCGTGCGCGGCACGGTCGCCGGCATCGACGACGCCGCCCGGGAACACCCAGGCGCCGCTGTTCTGGTCGTCGCTCGCCGTGCGGCGCGCGAGCAGCACCTCGATGCCCCCCGGCTCTCCCTCGCGAACGACCACGAGCGTGGCCGCGGCGCGCGGCGCGCGGCGATCGGGTGGCGTAGGGGCGCTCGCGGGGGTCGGGTCGGGCATGGTCGCAGCGAAGGAGCCGCGATGTCCGCGGCGCCTTGAAGTATCCCTCCGCCAGGAGGCGCCTGCAGCCGACGCCCGACCCGGGCGATCAGCCGACCCGCTCGCGCAAGGCCATCGCGGCGGCCGGCGCCTTTTCCTTGCCGCCGCTGATGAAGTAGATGAACACGTCGCGCGACGCGGCCGTCTCGGCCGGCGGCGGCGCGACCCGCGGCAACCCCGCGGGTTCGGCGCCCGAGGCCCAGGCCTGCGCGCACTCGGCATAACCGTCGAGCACCTGCGGCTCGAAGCCGGACGGCCGCGCGGCGTCGGTGCGCATCAGCCGCGCGTAGACAAAGTCGCCGGTGACATCGGCGAACGACGGGTAGTCGTCGGAATCGGTGAACACGGTCGCGCAGCGGTAGTGCCGCGCCATGTCCAGGTATTCGTTCGTCATGAAGCTCGCATGCCGCACGTCCAGCACGTGCCGCAGCGGCAACGAGTCGACCTCGGGCGGCAGCAGCTTCAGGAAACCTTCGAAGTCGCCCGGCTCGAACTTCTTGGTCGACGCGAACTGCCACAGGATGGGGCCGAGCTTGCCGCGCAATTCGGCGATGCCGCTGTGGATGAAACGGTCTATGGACTCGCCGGCCTCGGCCAGCACCTTGCGATTGGTCGCATAACGCGTCGCCTTCATCGAGAACACGAAGTCGTCGGGCGTTTCGTCGCGCCACTTCGCGAAGCTCGCGGGCTTCTGCGAGCCGTAGAACGTGCCGTTGATCTCGATCGCGCTGAGCTTGCGGCTCGCATACTCGAGCTCGCGGCTCTGCGCCAGCCCGGCGGGGTAGAAGTTGTTGCGCCACGGCTCGAACGTCCACCCGCCGACGCCGACGCGGATGCGGCCTCGACCATCGTTCGCTGCTGCTGCTGTCGTCGTCGTGCTGGCCACGTGCAGGTCTCCTGTTGCTCGACAGAGACCGCCATCATCGCCGATGACTCGGCGGCCACGAGAGGCCCGCCGCACATTGGGTGGTTGCCGCGCGACAGCGGCGCATTCGCCGCATCGTCACTAGACTGCGCGTCGATCGGAGATACCCGCCATGCATTGGACCCTGCTCTTCCTCGCCGGCTTGTTCGAAGTCGCCTGGGCCATCGGCCTGAAGTACACGGACGGCTTCTCGAAGCTCGTGCCCAGCGCGCTGACCGTCGCCGCGATGGTCGCGAGCATCGTGCTGCTGGGCCTGGCGATGAAGCACCTGCCGGTGGGCACCGCCTACGCGGTCTGGACCGGCATCGGCACGATAGGCACCGTGATCCTCGGCATCGTGCTGCTCGGCGATTCGGCCGCGCCGCTGCGCCTCGTCTGCCTGGCGTTGATCGTGACGGGGATCGCGGGGCTCAAGCTGTCGTCGACGACCTAGTCATTCCATCGGCCTGCGCCACACCGCGGCCAACGCCTTGAACTTCATCCAGGTCGACAGCCGTTCGTCCGACAGCGCATCCAAGAAATCCGACAAGCCCTTGGACTTGACCATCGTGTAGAAGGTCAGCGCCGTCGTCGGCACGAACACGACGACGAAGTACCACAGCTTGGTCCAGATCGGCGCATCCGCTTCCGCGATCAGGTTCATGCCGAGGAAGCCGGTCGTCACGGTACCGATCAGGCCGAAGATCGTCACCACCGTCAGCCGCACGACGGTGTTGGCCTGGCGCCGCAGGCTGTCGGCGTCGAGATAGCTGTTCATGTCGGCAATGCGTTCCTTGACCTCCGCGTACAACGGGTCGATCTGCAGATGGGTCGTGCACAGGTGGAACAGCGACTTGGCCTGCGCCTGCTCCGACACCTCGTGGAACCAGTAGCGGTGCGTGAAGCGCAGGAAGCCTTCGAAGGATCCGCGGATCGCGCGCTTGAAGCGGCGCACGCTGACCGGGTCGCCGACGTCCAGCGCTTTCAGCGCCTCGACCAGCCGATCCGAGAACATCAGCAGCGCGGCCTTCTGGAAGTGCGCGATCAGGAACAGCAGGAAGTGCTGGTGCCTGAACTGCGCGAGCACGCCGCGATCACGACAGCCGTAGAACTCGGAGTTCGCATCGCCGACGACGACCAGCGCGTGGCCGCTGCACAAGTAGCGCGTGTTGGGCGCAGCGCCGGCGTTGAGCCAGAAGCGGTCATAGCAGTAGCGCTGCTCGAAGTCGACCAGATGCGCTTCCGAATACGGCAGGCTCGCGGCCTGCGCGCTGTCGGCAATCGCACCGCCGGCGCCGGTGACCAGGCCGAGGCGGATGAAGTCGTTGCGCGAGAGCGTACGCGGATCGTCCAGCGACAGGTACGCCATCAGCGGCATCCGGTAGTACTCGATCTGGCGGAAGCGCAACGCGCCGCTCTCTTCCGAATGGTCGCTGACCAGCGGGCGCAGCAGATAGGCCCAATGCGCCGCGATGCGCGGCGCGCGATGCTCGCAGACATGGGCGAGGAATGCCTCGCGGTCGTGCGCGTCGGAGCTCGCGAGCACGCGGTCGTCCGCGGCCAGCCACTCGACGCTCGCCAGGCTGTGCAGCGGCTCGCCATCCGCATCCCAGCCCGACGGGTAGCCGCGGCCGCAGCGGTACAGCAGTTCCTGCGCCTGCGGCAGCGTCAGCTCGTTCGTGCCGACCTCGACGTTCAGCAGCACGACATCGACGTCGAAGAAGAAGTACAGGTCGACGTGCACGATGTCCAGCATGATCGGCGCATCGCCGCGCCTGGGCACGACGCGCAGCCGGCGCACGTCGTCGCGGCGGAACACGCGCATCGGCGCATCGGCATCGCGCCCGTCGGCGCTGCGCTTGGAGCGGCCCTCGCCGTACAGGAAGCGCTGCACGTACGGCAGGAAGGTGACGAACTCGTTGTAATGGCGCTCGTGGAAGCGTGCGCTGTCGCCGGTGTATTCGTCGTCGACCTCGCGCCACGGCGATGCGTCGCCCAGATCGCGCAGTACCTGCCAGGGCGTTCGGCGCCGACCCTGTGCATCGGCCGGCACCGGCATCATGCGCAGCGGCCACAGCAGGATCTGGCGCAGGTGCCGCACCATCGGAACGGCGCGTGACGATGCGGCGGCGTCGGCGGCGTCGGCGGCCACGCCGATCGGCTCGGCGTGAGCCGCCGGCGCAACGTCGAGAGCGGTCGACGATGGGTTGCGCGTCATGGTGCCAGTGTAGGCACTCGGCTCGCACGCGTCAGCAGGGGCCGCGCGCTGTCGCGCAGCGGCGACTCTCGAGAGGACCGTTCCGCTGCGCTGCCGTCAGGCGCGGCGCACGTGCTTGCCTTCGATGCGCACGCGATCGCCGACCTGCAGCCCGTCGAGGCGCGGTTCCTGGAAGGTGCGCACCTGGCCGTTGTCGAGCCGCACCGAAACCTTGTACCCGACGATGCGCTTGTTGATGTTGCGCTCGATGTTGTGGCCGGCGACTGCGCCGCCGGCCGCGCCCAGCACGGTCATCGCGGCACGCCCGTCGCCGTGGCCGAACTGGTTGCCGACGACACCGCCCAGCACGCCGCCGATCACCGCGCCGGCACCGGTCCCCTGCGGGCGCTCCTGAATCGGCTCGATGCTGCGGATCTCGCCGCGCAGCGCCAGCGGCACCGCCCGCGGCGCGGGCCTGGGCGCCGGTGGTGCC
>DATEFR010000456.1:0-5600 GCA_035280545.1 Burkholderiaceae bacterium
GCGAAACCGCGGCGATGCGGGCGTTCCGCGACTGGCTGCTGCGTGCGGCGGCGGTCGTCAACGCATGACGGCGCGGCGGCGCGCGGTCGCGTCGATCAGGCGGCCTGCCGGCCCAGCGCACCGAGGGTGCGGCCGCGCCGCACCGCACGCAGCAGGAACACGGCGATCGACAGGTTCAGCAGGTTCCACGCGATGCCGTTGACGAACGCGGCGTGGTACGAGCCGGTCAGGTCGAACACCTTGCCCGACATCCAGCCGCCCAGCGCCATGCCGAACAACGTGCACATCAGCACCGTGCCGACGCGCGCGCCGGCTTCGGCCGGCGGAAAGTGCTCGCGCACGATGATCGCGTAGCTGGGCACGATGCCGCCCTGGAACAGCCCGAACAGGGCCGAGATCGCGTACAGCGACACCAGCCCGTCGAACGGCAGGAACAGCAAGAGCGCGATGCCTTGCAGCACCGAGCCCAGCAGCAGCGTGCGCAGGCCGCCGATGCGGTCGCAGATCCAGCCCGAGACCAGCCGGCTGACGATGCCGCAGGCCAGCATCAGCGACAGCATCTGCGCACCGCGCGCGGCGCCGTAGCCCAGGTCGCCGCAGTACGCGACGATGTGGACCTGCGGCATCGCCATCGCGACGCAGCAGGCGACGCCGGCGATGCACAGCAGCGTCTGCGCATGGGCCAGCGAAAGACCGAACGGGCGCTGCGACGGCACCGCCGCATTCGAGGTGCCGATACCCGCCGTCGCGGGTATCGAGACGGCCGCCGCGATCGGCGGCCGCGGCCGCAATGCCAGTGCCAGCAGCGGCATCGCGATCCCGCACAGGATGCCGAGCCCGATGTACGCCTGGCGCCAGCCTATGGTCTCGACCAGGTGCTGCACGATGGGCGGCCACAGCGCGCCGGCCAGATAGTTGCCGCTCGCGCAGATCGCCACCGCGATGCCGCGCCGGCGCACGAACCACAGCGAGGTGTCGGCGACCAGCGGCGCGAACGTCGCCGAGCTGCCGAGCAGGCCCAGCAACACGCCGTGCGCCAGCGCGAACTGCAGGATGCTGCCGCTGAGGCCGGCCGCGATGAAGCCGCTGGCCAGCCCGGCCGCGCCGATCACGAGCGGCACCACGACGCCGTGGCGGTCGGCCAGCCGGCCCATCAGCACGCCGCCGGCGCCGAAGCCCACCATCAGCAGCGTGTACGGCAGCGATGCGTCGGCACGCGCGACGCCGAACTCGGCCTGCACCGAGGGCAGCACGACCGCGACCACGTACATCGCCGACGAGCCTGCCGTCATCAGGGCGAGCGTTGCGAAGAGGCGGAGCCAGGCGTAGCGCGAGTCGGGGGTGTGCGAGGTCACGGGGCGCAGTGTGCCCGCTTTGCCGGGCCGGCGTCGGCGCGGGACCGTCGAGGGCGACCCGGCGCGCTGGAATCTCGTGCTGAACAACGTGAAGAACCTGCAGGACGACCTGGGCGCGAACAATGTCACGATCGAGATCGTCGCCCGCGGCCCCGGCATCGGGATGCTGAAGTTCGACGCACGCGCACGCCTGTGCGGCCCTGGCCGACGGCTCAAGTTCGGCACCTCGCGGGCCGATAAACCCGGCAGCCCCGCAAGCCCGTCGCCAGCGGGCGACCCCGATTTCGCCCATGAAAGCCGCCACCGCCCACGCCAAAGAGATGATCGACGTCGATGCGTTGCGCATCGGCATGTTCGTGCATCTGGACGTCGGCTGGATGTCGCATCCGTTCCCGCTCAGCAGCTTCCGGATCTCGTCGGCCGATCAGGTCGCGACCATCCGTTCGCTGGGCTTGCAGCGTGTGCGCTGGAGCCCGCAACAGAGCGACCTGCCCGGCGTGCCCGAGGCCCGGGTGCGCGAGTTCGCGGCCTCGGCCGCGGCGCCGCTGCTGGACCTGCTGCCGGGCCAGACGCTCGCACCGACCATCGCCGCCGATGCCGAAGCGGTCGCGCGCTCCGAGCACCGCCGCCTGCTCGCCGAGCAGCGTGCCGCGCTGGCGCTGTGCGAGCGCCAGTTCGCCGAAGCGGCACTCGAGTGCAAGCAGATCACCGAGATGGTCGTGCTCAAGCCGCAGCAGGCGCGCGCCAACGCCGAGGCGCTGGCCGGTGCGCTGGCCGCGAAGATGCTGACCGCCGACGAGCTGTGCATCCGCCTGCTCAGCGATGCGGCCGGCGACAAGGCGTCGACCCACTCGCTGAACGTTGCGATCGTGTCGATGCTGATGGCACGCAGCTTCGGCCTGACCGACGCCGAGATGATGGATCTGGGCGTCGGGGCGATCCTGCACGACATCGGCAAGCTCGATGTGGCCGATCGCCTGCGCCATCGGGAAGAGCACTTCACGCCGGCCGAGCAGCGTGCATACGAGGAGCATGTCGCACACGGCGTCGCGACCGCGCGCCGCATGAGCCTGTCGGCCGGGGCGACGCTGGTGATCGCCCAGCACCATGAACAAGCCGACGGCAGCGGCTTCCCGCTGCGCCTGAACAGCGACCGCATGACCGCGGCGGCGCGCATCGTCTCGATCGTCAACCGCTACGACAACCTCTGCAACCCGAACCTGACCGCGAAGGCGTTGACGCCGCACGAGTCGCTGTCGCTGCTGTTCGCGCAGGGCAAGACCAAGTTCGACACCGCGATCCTCGGCGCCTTCATCAAGATGATGGGCGTGTACCCGCCCGGCTCCGCGGTGCAGCTGACCGACGACCGCTATGCGGTGGTGGTGGGCGTCAATTCGACCCGGCCGCTGAAGCCGCGCGTGATGGTGCACGAGGCCAAGGTGCCGCGCGACGACGCGCTGATCCTCGATCTCGAGAGCACGCCGGGCCTGGGCATCCGGCGCAGCCTGCGGCCGCAGCAGCTGCCGCCGGCGTCGCTCGACTATCTCGCGCCGCGGCCGCGCGTGGCCTACTTCTTCGAAGCGGTCCAGGTCGCGGAGCCCGACCGATGAAGCCCCGGGACCGTGCGCAGGGCGCGTCGACGACAACGCTGCCGCCGGCAGCGCTTGCCGCGTGGAGCGCCTTCGCCGACATCATGCTGCATGCCGCCTGGCTGGTGCGGGCTGCGCCGGTGCCGCGCATCGTCGCCGCGAACGGCGCGGCGGCGACGCTGGCCTGTCTCGAGTCTTCGGCACTGATAGGCCGCTCGGCGCTGGAGCTGCTCGTGTCGCCCGAAGACGATGCGTTCTGGAGCGAAGCGATGGGCGCACTCGAGCAGCAACGCGCCGTCGAGATCGAATCCGACACCCTGCTGCGCCGCCCCGACGGCAGCATCGTCCCGGTGCGGCGCCGCGTGCGCGCGCTGCAGCTCGCAGCGGCGGCCGAGGCGGAGGCTGGCGCCGTGCCGCTGTATGTCGTCGCGCTGCACGACCGCAGCGCGCAGCTGGAGACCGAACGTGCGCTCGAGCTCAGCCTGACGGACCTGCGCTCGACGCTGGACTCGACCCACGACGGCATCCTCGTGACCGACCTCGCCGGGCGGATCCGCAACTTCAACCGGCGTTTTGCGGCGCTCTGGGCGATGCCCGAAGAGCTGCTGGTGCGCGGCCAGGACGATGCGGTGTTCGAATGGATGCGGCGCTGCGTCGCCGATGCCGGTGCCTACATGCGCCGCCTCGCCTCGATCGAGGCCGGCGTGCATTCGCGCTCGGTCGACGTCGTGCGGCTGCGCTCCGGCAAGGTGTTCGAGCGGGTCGTGACGCCGCAGTTCAACCAGGGCCAGCCGGTCGGGCGCGTCTACGCGTTTCGCGACGTGACCGAAAAGCTCGAGGCGCACGAGCGCATCCAATTGCTGTCGTACACCGATGCGCTGACCGGGCTGCCGAACCGGCAACTGCTCGCCGACCGGGTCGAGGTCGCGCTGGCCACGGCGCGGCGCGAAGGCTCGCCGTTCGGCTTCCTGCTGCTGAACCTGGATCGCTTCAGCCACATCATCGAAGCGTTCGGCCATGCGCTCGCGGACCGCGTGCTGGTCGACGTGGCCGAGCGCATCAAGGGCTGCGTGCGCCAGATCGACACGGTCGCGCGCCTCGGCGCCGACGAATTCGTGATCGTCGTGCAGCAGGTCGACGAGCACGGTGCCGAAGCCGCGGCGCTGCGCGTGATCGAAGCGCTGAAGCAGCCGTTCGTGCAGAGCGATGCGAAGGGCGACATGCGCTTCACGGTGACCGTCAGCATCGGCATTGCGATGCACCCGGGCGACGGCGTCGATCTCGACGAGCTGGAGCGGCGCGCGAGCGCCGCGATGCGCGAGGTCAAGGGCGCGGGACGTGCCGGCTTCCGCTTCTTCCAGCGCTCGCGGCCGGCGTTGCAGGGCGACGCGCCGCTGCGCTCGCGCATGAAGCTGGACCATGCGATGCGCCAGGCCCTCGCGCAAGGCAGCATGCGGGTGCACTACCAGCCGCAGGTCGAGCTGATCGGCGAGCGCGCCGGCCGCACGATAGGCGCCGAGGCGCTGATCCGCTGGCACGACCCCGAGCTCGGCGAGATCTCGCCCGGCGAATTCATCCCGGTCGCCGAGGAAAGCGGCTTCATCGTCGCGATCGACGACTGGGTGCTGCACCAGGCGGTGCAGCAGGCGGCCGCCTGGCGCGAGACCGGCCTTTCGCTCGTGATGTCGGTCAACGTCTCGGCGCTGCAGTTCCAGCAGCCGGGGTTCGTCGACCGCGTCGCCGCGGTGCTGCGCGAGCACGGGCTGCCGGCGGGTCAGCTCGAGCTCGAGCTGACCGAGTCGATCCTGATCCAGGATGCGCGCGACGCGATGCTGCGTCTGCAGGCGCTGGCGCAGCTGGGCGTCAAGCTCGCGATCGACGACTTCGGGACCGGCTATTCGAGCCTCGCGTACCTGAAGCGCTTCCCGATCGGCCGGCTGAAGATCGACCGCAGCTTCATCAGCGGCCTGCCCGACGAGGAGAGCGACGCCGCGATCGTGCAGGCCGTCGTCAGCATGGCACGCGCGCTGCGCCTGCGGGTGGTGGCCGAAGGCGTCGAATCCCACGCGCAATGCGCGTTCCTGCAACGCAGCGGCTGCGATCAGGGCCAAGGCTATCTGTTCGCGCCGGCGCTGGACGCGGCGGCGTTCGAGCGCCACCTGCGCAACGATCGGGCCGTGTTCGCGTCGACTGCACCGAGCGTTTCAGCCGACCCGGCCGAAACAGAACCGGCACCGTTGGTTGGCTGACCGGCGGTTGAAGGCGCGCGCCAGGGGCGCAGGGTCGTGCGCGACCGTCCGGCAGGAACCGGCCGATTTTTGTACAGTCCGGCAACCGGAGGAATGCCTTCATGTCGGTCATCGATGCATTGCTGGAACGCAAACTGGCCAATCTGACGCTGCCGCTCGCGCTGGTGCTGCCCGACGGGCATCGCGTCGGACCCTCTGACGCCGCGGTCACGCTGCGCCTGAAGGACCTGGGCACGCTGACCCACATCGCCAGCGGCGAGATCGGTAAGGTCGCGCAGGACTATGTCGAAGGCCGGCTCGACTTCAGCGGCAGCGTGCGCGACCTGATGACGATCGCGACCCAGATGATCGCGCGCGACCCGACGCACACCGGCGCGAGCAAGTCGACGCTGAGCTGGTGGCAGGAG
>DATEFR010000457.1:0-2855 GCA_035280545.1 Burkholderiaceae bacterium
CACGAGTTCAGCCTGACCCGGTTGCGCCATTTCAGCCCGGAGCATCGGCTCAAGCTGATCGGGACATTCCTGCTGACCGTGGTCTTCGACCTGACCGTCGCGGTCGAGGTCGGGCTCGTGGTCGCGTGCATCGCGTTCATCTACCGGATGAGCACGCTGTTCCGCATCGAGCCGCTCGCGCTGCCGAACCTCGACCACGCCACGATGCGCGTCTACCGCCTCTACGGCTCGCTGTTCTTCGGCGCGGTCGGCCGGGTCGAGTCGCTGGCCGACGAGCTGCCGACAACGGTGCGCACGCTGGTGCTCGAGGCCCACCAGCTCGTCTCGATCGACAACTCCGGGCTCGATGCGCTGCTGCAGCTGCACCGCGCGCTCGAGCGGCGCTCGACGCGGCTCGTACTGTGCGCGCTCAACGAACAGCCGCTGGGGCTGATCCGCCAATCCGGGTTCGACGCGGTGCTCGGCGACGCGAACCTGCTGCCCGATCTGGCCGCAGTGCTGGGGTCGCCCGATCGCGTCCAGAGTCACACGAGCGATCGCGCCACAATCGCCGGATGACCACCGCATCCGCTCCCGAGCGCGTCGACATCGTCCGCGAATTCCCCGACACGAGCTGGGGCGAGGACGGCCCGACCCGCAACGTCGAGCGCGTCGTCGAAGACGGCATGGTGCTGAGCTTCCCGCAGCTGCCGTTCGTGCTGGCCGAATCGGAGCGGCGCTTTCTCGACCCGCGCTGGGCCGACGGCAAGGCCAAGAACATCTCGGTGCGCTGGCCCGGCGGCGAGCTGCGCGGCGCGCTCGGCGAGGCGGGCGACCTGGCCGCGCTGAAGGCGATGATCGTGCGCTACGCCGAGCAGAGCGAGGCGTTCGCGCTGCGGCTGTTCCCGCACTACCGCGGCCACCTGGTCCGCGGCAACACGTCGTTCCGGCCGGTCGATGTCGCGGGCCGCGAGACGAGTTGGCGCAAGGACGATACGCGGCTGCATGTCGACGCGTTCCCGTCGAACCCGATGCACGGCACGCGGCTGCTGCGCGTGTTCTGCAACATCAACCCGCGCGGCGAGCCGCGCCGCTGGCGCGTCGGCGAGCCGTTCGAGGCGCTGGCGCAGCGTTATCTGCCGGCGGTCCCGCGGCCCATGCCCGGCTCGGCCTGGCTGATGGAGACGCTGCACATCACGAAGCGGCGCCGCACCGAATACGACCACGTGATGC
This sequence comes from Burkholderiaceae bacterium, assembly GCA_035280545.1. Lineage (GTDB taxonomy): Bacteria > Pseudomonadota > Gammaproteobacteria > Burkholderiales > Burkholderiaceae_C > DATCSE01. The sequence continues at coordinate 1,213 of DATEFR010000457.1, forward strand.
TGCAGCTGCACGATCGTGCGAAGGCCGATGCCGCGTTCCAGTCCGGCAGCCCGCAGGCACGCGTCGACTTCGCGCCGCAGACCACCTGGGTCGTGTTCAGCGACCAGGTGCTGCACGCCGCGATGGGCGGTCAGCACATGATGGAGCAGACGTTCTACCTGCCGCCCGAGCGCCAGCACAACCCGCAGGCGTCGCCGCTGGGCGTGCTCGAGCGGCTGATGGGGCGGCCTTTGCGCTGAGCGCGACGGTCGTCAGCGCGCGCGCCAGAACCCCTGGACCTTCGCGAAGGCCTGCAACGGCGCGGCGGCCTGCTGAACCAGCGCATCGCGGCGCGCGCTGAGCCAGCCGAGCGCGAACCAGTCGTGTACCTGACGATCGGGTGTGCCGGGCAGCGCGTGCATGGCCACGATCACATCGCTGATGGTGCCGAGCTGCTCCTGCAGCGCGCGCAGCGGCTTCAGATAGCGCTTGACCTGCCCGCGCTCGAACAGCCCGGCGCTGAACTCGACCGCGTAACGCAGCCGCTTGACGTGCTTGCGCAGACGGTGGCGCTGCGTGTCGTCGAGCTCCGCGAAGCGCAGCGCATCGGCGGCCGCGCGTTTGTGCCAGCGCTTGATCCGGCGCGCGAGGCGCTCGGCCAGCGGCTCCTCGTCCAGACCGGCATCGATCGCCGCGTCGGGTTCCATCGAGGCGGCGATCAGGCCCAGCAGCAGCATCTGCGTGGCCTGGGCGCGGACCAGCGTGCACGGATCCGCGGCCTCGCGCCCGCCCGGCGCGGCCGACGTCGGCTTCGCATCGCCGAGGCCGCGCGGAACGCCCAGGCGCTCGAACGCCCGCTCCAGATCGTCCGAGAACGCGACACCCGCGACGGCCTGGTCGCGCGCGACGCCCAGGCCGCGGAACAGTGCGGCGGCCGCCTCGAGCTGCGCCGGGTCGGACGGCATGAAGTCGAACAGCTGCCCCGCAGTGCGCAGCCGGCGCAGCGCGACGCGCAACTGGTGCACGTGCTCGTCGCCATGTTCGCCGGACGCGATCTGGCTCGCGTTCGCAGCGATGTGGCCCACGCATTCGCGCAGCACCGCGCGCCACGCGGCGTGCGGGCTCATCTCGCGCGTCAGCACCACCTTCTGCGCGGTGCGGGCCGGCGCGATGCGCGTGCCGCGCGCCAGCAGCTCGCCGCGCTCGGACTTGCTGCGGGTGTCCAGCCACAGGTGGTGGCGGCGCGCCCAGGTGCGACCGAGCTCGATCAGCGCGGCCGGGTCGCCGGCATCGCCCTGCGCATTCGCGAGCTCGAGCTCCAGCTCGCACAGCGGCCAGCTCGCATCGTCGCCGGCGCGTATCGTGCCGCTGTCGAACGCGAGCTCTATCGTGGCGCCGCCGCTGCGCAGCGTGCGCGTGCGGCGCAGCACGTCGGTCCGGTAGCGCACGTTCAAGGTCGCGGCACCTTCGTGCCCGAGCAGCGCGAGCAGGCGGTCGCCGACGGCCGTGCCGCGATGCAGCGCCGGGTCGGCCGGCGGCGGCCCGCCTGCAGCGGATGCGTACACGCGCACGTTGTGCTCGAAGCGGGTCAACGCATCGTCGCCGCTGCCCTTGAGCGTCTGCACCCAGTGCGCCCCTTCGCGCCGCACGCGCAGCGCCAGACC
>DATEFR010000458.1:0-5384 GCA_035280545.1 Burkholderiaceae bacterium
AGCCCCTTCAGGTCGGGCACCTGCTTGATGACGCCGATCTCCAGCAGCAGGTCGGCCGCCTCCTTGCTGAACTGCGCATGTTCGCCGGCGAAGAACTTCTGGTTCGCCGCCTTGTCCTGCCAGCGCAGGTAGGCCTGCGACTTCTCGAATGCCTCGCCGGTCTGCTTGACATCGGCGCCCATGATCTCGAAGCTCTTCTTCGGGTCCTTCTTGATCATCTCGAGCGCATCGAAGTAGGCGTCGGCCAGCGCCTTCGCGGCCTTCGGGTTCTCCTTCAGGAACTTGGGCGTGCAGCCGAAGGTGTCCATCACCATCGGGTAGTCCAGCGTCGTCGCGATGATCTTGCCGGCCTGGGGCTTGGCGCGCACCGCGGACAGGTAAGGCTCGTAGGTCATGCCGCCGTCGAAGTCGGTGGTGCCGGCGATCATCGCGTTGGCAACCGGCTGGGGCTCCAGCGTCAGGACCTTCACGTCCTTCATCGTCAGACCGTTCTTCTTCAGGATCCAGGCGAGGCCGAAGTACGGCGCGGTGCCGGGCGCCGATGCGGCGACGGTCTTGCCCTTCAGATCGGCGATCTTCGCGATGTTCGGCTTGACGACCAGGCCGTCGGCGCCGTAGCTCTTGTCGAGCTGGAAGATCTGCGTCGTCGCGACCCCGTTCGCGTTCCAGACCACCCAGGTCTCGACGGTGGTCGCAGCGCACTGCACGTCGCCCGAGGCGATCGCGAGATGGCGGTCCTTCTGCGGGATCTTCTTGATCGCGACGTCCAGGCCGTGGTTCTTGAACAGGCCGGCTTCCTTGGCCAGCGTCAGCGGCGCGAAGCCGGTCCAGCCGGAGATCGCGATGGCGACCTTGGTCTCCTGGGCGTGCGCGCAGACGCCAACGGCGGCGGCCGCAACGGCCAGCAGGATGCTCTTGAAGGCGAACGGGCGGGTCATCGGATCTCCTGAGTGAAAGGCTGGTTGCCGGTTGTTCGCTGGCGGCATGCAAGCCGTGTGCCGCGGCGCGCAGCAGCATACACTGAGCGCACGACTTGTCTAGACCACTTATGTACGCACTGACCCGGGGCACCGCGCCACTGATAGTCTCGTTCCCGCACGCCGGCACCGAGATTCCCGACGAGCTGGCGCAGCGCATGACGCCCGAGGCGTTGCAGCGCGCCGACGTCGACTGGCATCTGCCGCAGCTCTACGCATTCGCGGCCGGGCTGGGCGCGACGACGATCGCGGCGCGTTACGCCCGCCACGTGATCGACCTGAACCGCCCGCCCGAGGACACCAGCCTGTACCCGGGTCAGGACGTGACCGGGCTGCTGCCGACCGACACCTTCCGCAAGCAGCCGCTGTACAAGCCCGGACTGGGCCCGCGCGACGGCGAAGCGGCCGAACGCGTCGAGCGCTACTGGCGCCCGTACCACGCCGCGCTGCGTGCCGAGCTGGACCGGTTGCTTGCGCTGCACGGCTCGGTCGTGCTGTGGGACGCGCACTCGATCGCCTCGGTGATGCCGCGGTTCTTCGACGGCAAGCTGCCCGACCTGAATCTCGGCACTGCCGACGGCCGTTCGTGTGCGCCGGCGCTGCAGGCGGCCGCCGAGTCGCTGATGGCCGGGCAGGCCGTATTCACGCACGTCGCCAACGGCCGCTTCAAGGGCGGCCACATCACGCGCTTCTACGGCGACCCCGCACGTGGCGTGCACGCGCTGCAGCTCGAGATGTGCCAATGCACCTACATGGACGAGACCGCACCGTTCGCCTACCGGCCGGATCTCGCCGCACGCGTGCAGCCGTTACTCGAGCGGATGCTGAACGCCGTTCTTGAAGCGCGCCCGTAGCCGGCCCGCGCCGATCTCGTAGGCCAGCGCGGCCGGCTGCTCGGCGTCCCACAGGCACAGGTCGGCAACCTGGCCCACGGCGATCGTGCCGTGCGTCGCCGCGCGGCCCAGCGCCTGCGCCGCGTGCCGCGTGACGCCCAGCAGCGCCTCGGCCGGCGTCAGCCGGAACAGCGTGCAGGCCATGTTCAGCATCAGCGGCAGGTGCGTTGTCGGGCTGGTGCCCGGGTTGCAGTCGGTCGCGACCGCCATCGGCACACCGTGTCGGCGCAGCAGCTCGATGGGCGGCAGATGCGTGTCGCGCAGGAAGTAGTACGCGCCGGGCAGCAGCACCGCGACCGTACCGGCACGCGCCATCGCGATCGCGCCGGCTTCGTCCAGATGCTCGAGGTGATCGGCCGACAGCGCGCCGAACTCGGCGGCGAGCGCGGCGCCGGACTGGTTCGACAGCTGCTCGGCGTGCAGCTTGACCGGCAGGCCGTGCGCTCGCGCCGCATCGAACACGCGGCGGGTCTGTGCGGGCGTGAAGCCTATCGTCTCGCAGAAGGCGTCGACCGCATCGGCCAGGCCCAGGCGCGCCGCTTCGGGGATGACTTGCCCGACCACGACCTCGTCGATGTAGGCGTCGGGCCGCCCGGCGTATTCGGGCGGCAGCGCGTGCGCGGCGAGCAGCGTCGTGCGCACGTCGACCGGGTGGCGCTCGCCGAGCCGGCGCGCGACGCGCAGCGACTTCAGCTCGGCGGCCAGCTCGAGGCCGTAGCCGGACTTGATCTCGACCGTCGTCACGCCGTGGCGCATCAGGCTTTGCAGCCGGCGCGCCGACTCGGCGAACAGCGTGTCGTCGCTGGCGGCGCGCGTCTGACGCACGGTCGAGACGATGCCGCCGCCGGCCCGCGCGATCTCCTCGTAGCTCGCACCCTCGAGCCGCCGCTCGAATTCGCGCGAGCGGTCGCCGGCATAGACCAGGTGCGTGTGGCAGTCGATCAGCCCCGGGGTCAGCAACGCGCCTTCGGCGTCGATCTCCTCGCGTGCCGGAACCCGCGCTGCGGGCTCGCCGGCGGCGACCGCGGCGATGCGGCCCGCGGCGACCGCCACATGACCGGGCACCACGGTCGAACCATCGTCACGGCAGGTGGCGACACGCGCGTTGCGGATCAGCAAGTCGACGGTCATCCGGGCCTCCGTCCGGCGAGGCCCAGCAATCGCGCCAACGCTGTGCCTTGTTTCTCGACGGCCGTTTCCCAGTCGCCATAGAGCAGGTGGTAGTACGGCGCGAGGCGGTCGTAGAAGTCCGTGACGGTATCCATGGCGGCAATGCGGTCGTCAGGCGGCGGTCAACAGCTGCGAACGGGCTTTGGCAAACGCCGTCTGGGCGCGTGCCGCGGCCGCATGGAGGCCTTCCGCGACACGCTGCCGACCGGCAACCCAGACATCGCGCACCGCACACGAGCCATGGACCACGAACACGGCATTCGCGAGTTGCTGCGGCGCGCTCAGCTCGGCCTGCGCGCCGTCCGCATCGAGCACGACGAAGTCGGCACGACGGCCCACCGCGAGCGCGCCTGTCGGTTGTGCCGCGGCCTTCGCGCCACCCTCGGCGGCCGCCTGCCACAAGCGCTGGGCCACGTCGCCTTGCGTGGCACTCGCGAGCACGTTGCGCTGGCGGTGCATCAGACGCTGGCTGTATTCGAGCAGACGCAACTCGTCGACGACGCTGACGCTGACATGGCTGTCCGAGCCGATGCCGAAGCGACCGCCGGCGCCCATGAACGTCGGCGCATCGAACACACCATCGCCGAGGTTCGCCTCGGTGCTGGGGCACAGGCCGGCGATGGCGCCGCGGGCGGCCAAACGGTGCGATTCGTCCGAGGTCATGTGCGTCGCATGAACCAGGCACCAGCGTGGGTCGACCGGCGCGTTCTCGAGCAGCCACTGCACGGGTCGCGCGCCCGACCAGGCAAGGCAGTCGTCGACCTCGGCCTGTTGCTCGGCGATGTGGATGTGGATAGGTGCACTGGCGTCCAGCGCGTTCACGCCGTCGAGCGCAGCCCGCAGCGCGGTCAACCCGACCGCTCGCAGCGAGTGCGGTGCGATGCCGGTGCGCGCGCCGTGGGCGAGACAGCGCTGCACGATCGCGAGGAAGCCGTCGACGCTGTTGATGAAGCGGCGCTGGTCGGCGCGTGGCGGCAGCCCGCCGAAGCCGGCATGCTGGTACAGCACCGGCAGCAGCGTCAGCGCGATGCCGGCAGTCTCGGCAGCGGCGATCAGGCGCAGCGACATCTCGGCCGGGTCGGCATACGGCGCGCCGCGAGGATCGTGATGCAGGTAGTGGAATTCGCAGACCGAGGTATAGCCCGCACGCAGCATCTCGATGTAGAGCTGGGTCGCGATCGCCTCGAGCTGGTCCGGCGAGACCGCGAGCGCGAAGCGGTACATCGTGTCGCGCCAGGTCCAGAAGCTGTCGGCCGCCCCCCCGCTGCGGTATTCGGTCAAGCCGGCAAAGGCGCGCTGGAATGCGTGCGAGTGCAGGTTCGGCATGCCGGGCAGCAGCGGGCCCGCGGCGCGTGCCTCGCCCGGCATCGCCTCGGCGCCGGGGCGGACCTCGGCGAGCACGCCGTCGTGGTCCCACGCGAGGCGCACATCGCGAGCCCAGCCGTGGGGCAGCAGTGCGTGCTCGGCGAACAGCGTGGTAGCGGTCGCGTCCATCGTCGTCATGACCGATGCTGGCACAGCCGGACGACCAACAGCGCGGCACGGTGCGGCGACGACGGTGTCGCCCGCAGCGCGCCGCGCGGGCTGCGCCACAGCAGCGCGTGGTCGGCGGGCAGGTCCCATGCCGCGTCATGATCGGTTGCGCCCGCCGCTATCGTCCAGCTCCCCTCGACGGCGAGCAGCAAGGTTGCGTCCGCGTCCTGAAGCTCGCCAGCGTCGTGTACCGCGCCGACATCGGCGCGCCAGACGCCGCGGCGTGTCATCACGTTGAAGTCCTGGCAGGCGCCGTCACGCAGGGAGGCCTGCAGCGAAAGATCGCCGCTGAAGTGGAATGGCTGCAGGCGCGTGTCCAATGCATGGTCGAGCGCACCGTCCGCGCTCTGGAGCCGCATCCCGGCGCCGCGCAACAGCGTGATGCAGCGATCGATGCCGGGGTACGCCGAAAACGGCGCGTCTCGCTCGACCTCGGCGAGGCTGATGCGCCAGTCGAAACCGATGGGGCCGATGTCGCCGCGCGACACGGCAATCTCGCGCGTCAGCCCGGCGCCGTTCTTCCACGATTGCACCGCGAGCGCGCCCAGCGCGATCCGCTCCGGAGCCGATGGACGAGCCACCAAGATCAGCGCGCGATCATCGGCAGCACCAGCCCCTGCTCGCGCGCGGTCTTCAGCGCAAGCTCGTAGCCGGCATCGGCATGGCGCATCACGCCGGAGCCGCTGTCGTTGACGAGCACGCGCGCCAGGCGTTTCGCGGCGGCCTCGCTGCCGTCGGCGACGATCACCATGCCCGCGTGCTGCGAGTAGCCCATGCCGACGCCGCCGCCGTGGTGCAGCGAGACCCAGGT
>DATEFR010000459.1:0-10167 GCA_035280545.1 Burkholderiaceae bacterium
CGATCAGGAAGGCCTGGCTGCTGGCGTAGCGGTCGGGCCGGTAGTCGAGCACGCCCCAGGCGGTGGCGACCAGGAAGGTCGCGGCGAAGCCGATCAGGTTCAGCGAACGCCAGGTCCGGTGCCAGGCGACCAGCGCGATGCCGAGGTCCAGCACCAGGTAGTAGCTGAACAGCGCGATGTAGTTGCCGCTGCCGCTGGAGACCAGCAGCGGCGTCGCGAAACCGCCGAGCGCGCCGACCACCGCGAGCGAACGTGCGTCCTGCAGCACCGCGAGCGCGGCGGCAAGCGCCGCGACGACGACCATCAGCGCGAACGCCGGGCCGACCGCCAGCACGTTGTAGAACTTGAACGCCGCGAACAGGGTCAAGTACAGCACCGCGATCGCACCGCCCTGCAGCACCTGCGCGTACTGCGCGCGCCGGTTGCGCAGGCGCCAGCCGAGTGCCAGCAGCACCAGCGCGACGCCGCCGATCGAGGCCAGCCGGAATTCGATCGGCACGTGCACATGCTCGCTCGCGTACTTCGCGAGGAAGGCCAGCCCGATGAACAGGATGCCGATGCCGGCCTTGACGATCGTGTTGCCGCCGAACAGCCAGGCCTTGATCGGCTCGAGCGGGCTCGGCGGCGGCGGCGCCGAAGCTTGCGACGTCGCAGGGCCGGCGATTTCCGTGGCGGCGGCCACAGCCAACGGAGCCGCCGGTTCTGTCGGCATCTCGTCGAGCACGACCTCGCCGCCGCGCGGCGCAGGCTCGCTCGCGGCGACGTCGGGTTCGACCACGACCGCCTCATGGGGTTGCGGCACCGCCGGCGGCGGCTGCAGGGTCGCCAGCATCTTGCGCAGCGCGGCGACATCACGCCCCTGCTGCCATGTCCGCAGCAGCAGCCAGCCGATCGCCGCGCCCGCGGCGGCGGCAAAGCCGTCGTCTCCCCATGCAGCACCGAGCACGCCGCCGATCACGATCGCGATGAAACCCAGCACGAACCCTCCCGATGGTCGCGGCCGTGCCGCGATGCGAATCACTCTAGCAGGACGATGCAGGCGTTTCGCCCACGAGTCGGCTGCCTCGAGCACGGTATTGAGACTCGATGCCTGCGGTGTTGCAGGAGCGGCCGCTGTTGCAGCAAGTCACCGCATCGCGCGGAACCGCGACGCACCCAATCGATCCCAGTCATCGGCTCAAGCACACCCTGGCGCAAACCCTCGCTGACAGCGCAGGAGGCAAGGCCTAGCATGATTGCACCGCACTGCCACAGTGCCACAGCGCGTCGACCGTATCCCGAATCGAGCGCGCGGAAAGGGGATTCGTTGTTACCCACCGATATCCGCCAGCCCGACTATTTCCACAAGGTCGTCGACTGCCAGTGGGCCTGCCCGGCCCACACCCCGGTTCCCGAATACATCCGCTTGATCGCCGCCGGCCGCTACACCGACGCGTACCTGGTCAACTGGAAATCCAACGTCTTCCCCGGCATCCTGGGCCGCACCTGCGACCGGCCGTGCGAGCCGGCGTGCCGGCGCGGCCGCGTCGAAGAAGCGCAGGCCGCGAAGCCCGAGCCGGTCGCGATCTGCCGGCTCAAGCGCGTCACCGCCGACTTCAAGGATGACGACATCACCGCGCACCTTCCGCGCCCGGCCCAGCACAAGAACGGCAAGCGCGTCGCCTGCGTCGGCGCCGGTCCGGCGTCGCTGACGGTTGCGCGCGACCTCGCGCCGCTGGGTTACGAGGTCGTCGTGTTCGACGGCGATGCGAAGGCCGGCGGGATGATCCGCTCGCAGATCCCGCGCTTCCGCTTGCCCGAAGAGGTGATCGACGAGGAAACCGGCTACGTGCTGAACCTCGGTGTCGAGTTCCGCGGCGCGACGCGCGTGACCTCGATGAAGGCGCTGCTCGCGCAGGGGTATGACGCGGTGTTCGTCGGCTCCGGCGCGCCGCGCGGTCGCGACCTGCACATCCCCGGTCGCGACGAGGCCGCGGCGCACATCCACATCGGCATCGACTGGCTGTCGTCGGTCTCGTTCGGCCATGTCACGCGCATCGCCAAGCGCGTGATCGTGCTCGGCGGCGGCAACACCGCGATGGACTGCTGCCGCAGCGCGAAGCGCCTGGGCGGCGAGGACGTGAAGGTCATCGTGCGCTCGCCGTTCGACGAGATGAAGGCCTCGCCGTGGGAGAAGGAAGACGCGGCGCACGAGAACATCCCGATCCTCGATTGCCTGGTGCCCCAGGCGTTCCTGCACGACGCGAAGGGCACGCTCACCGGCATGCGCTTCGAGAAAGTCCACGCGGTGCGCGACGCGAACGGCCGTCGCCAACTCGTGCCCACCGGCGAACCCGAGCAGGTGTTCGAATGCGACGAGGTGCTGGTCGCGGTCGGCCAGGAGAACGCGTTCCCGTGGATCGAGCGCGATGCCGGCATCGCGTTCGACGAGCGCGGCATGCCGCTGCTGAACGAGACCACGCTGCAGTCCGCGCTGCCGAACGTGTTCTTCGGCGGCGATGCGGCGCTCGGCCCGAAGAACATCATCTGGGCCGTCGCGCATGGTCATGCCGCCGCGATCTCGATCGACAAGTTCCTGCACGGCGAGGACATCGCCGTGCGCCCGCCGCCCGGCGTGACGCTGATCTCGCAGAAGATGGGCATCCACGAGTGGAGCTACGACAACGCGGTCACCACCGACACGCGCTACAAGGTGCCGTGGCGCGACGTGAACAAGACGCTGCGCAACATCAGGATCGAGGTCGAGCTCGGCTTCGACGTGCAGACCGCGTGGAACGAGGCGCAGCGCTGCCTGAACTGCGACGTTCAGACCGTGTTCAACACCGGCCAGTGCATCGAGTGCGATGCCTGCGTGGACATCTGCCCGACCGACTGCATCACGTTCACGAAGAACGGCGACGAGGCCGACCTGCGCACGCGGCTGCGCGCGCCGGCGCGGCATGCGGACCAGGCGCTGTATGTCTCGGGCGATTTGAAGACCGGCCGCGTGATGGTCAAGGACGAGGACGTGTGCCTGCACTGCGGGCTGTGCGCCGAGCGCTGCCCGACCGGTGCGTGGGACATGCAGAAGTTCCTGATCGAGCTGACGCAGGCCGGGCGCGGCTGCCGGGCGAAACAAACGTCCCTGGCCCGTTCGGGCTGAGCCTTGTCCTCACATGAACACCAAACCCCGCATCGAATCGGTCAACGACTTCGTCGTCAAGTTCGCCAATGTCAACGGCTCGGGTTCGGCATCGGCCAACGAGCTGTTCGCGCGCAGCCTGCTGCGCATGGGCGTGCCGGTCAGCCCGCGCAACATCTTCCCGAGCAACATCCAGGGCCTGCCGACCTGGTACGAGGTGCGCGTCAACGAAAAAGGGTATCTCGGCCGGCGCGGCGGCTGCGACCTGATGGTCGCGATGAACCCGCAGACCTGGGAGCAGGACGTCAAGGAGATCGAGCCCGGCGGCTACCTGATGTACGACAGCAGCAAACCGCTGCCCGCGTCGAAATTCCGCGACGACATCAACGTGCTGGGCGTGCCGCTGACCGACCTGTGCGCGACCCGCTACACCGACCCGCGCGAGCGCCAGCTGCTGAAGAACATCGTCTACGTCGGCGTGCTCGCCGCGATGCTGGGCATAGACCCCGAGGTGATCGCCACGCTGCTGGGCGAGCAGTACAAGGGCAAGGCCAAGCTGATACAGCCCAACCTCGACGCGTTCATGATGGGCCTGCACCACGGCCAGGAGTACCTGGGCGACGTGCTCGGGCTCAAGGTCGAGCGCCGCGATGCGGTCGGCAAGCGCATCTTCCTCGAAGGCAACGCCGCCGCTGCACTGGGCTGCGTGTACGGCGGCGCGACCGTGTGCGCGTGGTACCCGATCACGCCGAGCTCGTCGTGCGCCGAGGCGTTCCAGAAGTATTGCGCGAGGCTGCGCGTCGACAAGGCGAGCGGCCGGAACAAGTTCGCGATCGTCCAGGCGGAGGACGAGATCGCGTCGATCGGCATCGTCACCGGCGCCGGCTGGAACGGCGCGCGCGCGTTCACCTGCACCTCGGGGCCGGGCGTCTCGCTGATGACCGAGTTCATCGGGCTCGCGTATTTCGCCGAGATCCCGGCGACCATCATCAACGTGCAGCGCGGCGGCCCGTCGACCGGCATGCCCACGCGCACGCAGCAGGCCGACATCCTCGCGTGCGCCTACGCGTCGCATGGCGACACCAAGCACGTGCTGCTGTTCCCCGAGGACCCGAAGGAGTGCTTCGAGTTCGCCGCGAAATGCCTGGACCTCGCCGATCGGCTGCAGACCCCGGTGTTCCTGATGACCGACCTGGACATCGGGATGAACCACCGCCTGTGCGACCCGCTCGAGTGGGACGAAGCGGCTCAGTACGACCGCGGCAAGGTGATGAGCGCGGCCGACCTCGACGCGGGCCAGGATTTCGGTCGCTATCTCGACGTCGATGGCGACGGCATCCCGTACCGCACCTACCCCGGCACGCACCCCGACAAGGGCGCGTATTTCACGCGCGGCACGACGCGCGACGCCTACGCGCGCTACTCCGAGGCCGGACCCGACTATGTCTACAACGTGCAGCGCCTGCTGCGCAAGTTCGAGACCGCGAAGACGCTGGTGCCGCAGCCTGTCGCGCGCAGCGCCGCGAAGGCCACGCGCTACGGCGTGGTCTACTTCGGCTCGACCAGCCCGGCGATGAGCGAAGCACTCGATGCGCTGCAGGCGCAGGGCGTGCACGTCGACGCGCTGCGCGTGCGCGCGTTTCCGTTCAGCGCCGCGGTCGATGCGTTCATCGCGAACCACGACACGGTGTTCGTCGTCGAGCAGAACCGCGACGCGCAGCTGCGCACGCTGATCGTCACCGAGCAGGAGGTCGACCCGGCCAAGCTCGAGCCGGTGCTGCACTACGACGGCACGCCGATCACCGCGCGTTTCATCGCCGATGCGATCGCCAAGCACATCCGCGCGCGCAATGTCGAGCCGATCACGAAGAAAGGGCAGGCCGCATGACTTACCTGGCGAAGCCCAAGCTGCACCACCCGACGCTGCCGGCCAACAAGCTGGGCTACACGCGGCGCGACTACGAAGGCAAGATCTCGACGCTGTGCGCCGGCTGCGGCCACGATTCGATCTCGGCGGCGCTGATCCAGGCCTGCTGGGAGCTCGAGATCGAGCCGCATCGTGTCGCCAAGCTGTCGGGCATAGGCTGCTCGTCGAAGACGCCCGACTACTTCCTCGGCAACTCGCACGGCTTCAACACGGTGCACGGCCGCATGCCCAGCGTGCTGACCGGCGCGAACCTCGCGAATCGCGAGTTGCTGTACCTGGGTGTCAGCGGCGACGGCGACTCGGCGTCGATCGGCCTGGGCCAGTTCGCACATGCGATGCGGCGCGGCGTCAACATGACCTACATCGTCGAGAACAACGGCGTCTACGGCCTGACCAAGGGCCAGTTCTCGGCCACCGCCGACCAGGGCAGCAAGAGCAAGAAAGGCGCGGTCAACAGCGACAGCCCGATCGACCTGGTTTCGCTGGCGCTGCAGTTGGGCGCCACGTACGTCGCGCGCAGCTTCTCGGGCGACAAGGAGCAGCTCGTGCCGCTGTTCAAAGGGGCGCTGCGCCATCACGGCCCGGCGCTGATCGATGTGATCAGCCCGTGCGTCGCGTTCAACAACCACGCCGGCAGCACCAAGAGCTACGACTATGTGCGGGCCCACAACGAGGCGGTGAACCGGCTCGACTTCATGCCGCATCGCGACGCGATCGTCACGATGTATGCGCCCGGCGAGGTCATCGAGGTCACGCAGCACGATGGCAGCGTGCTGCGGCTGCGCAAGCTTGCCCAGGGCTACGATGCCGGCGACCGGATCGCGGCGCTGAGCCACATCGCCGCCCACGAGGCGCGCGGCGAGATCCTGACCGGGCTGCTGTACGTCGATGCGTCGGCCGAGGACTTGCACGAGCATCTGCACACGGTCGCCGTGCCGCTGAATTCGCTCGGGACCGCCGAGCTGTGCCCGGGCAAGAGCGCGCTGGCCGCGATCAATCTCGAGCTGAGCTGAAGCTGGCGGCGGCCGGCGCAGCGTGGCTGCGCTAGAGTGGCGTCCCGTTTTCAGGAGAGGCTCTCATGCAACTCATCGGCATGCTCGATTCGCCGTACGTGCGGCGCGTTGCGATCTCGCTGCAACTGCTGCGCCTGCCGTTCGAGCACCGCTCGGTCTCGGTGTTCCGCCAGTTCGACGAGTTCAGCCGCATCAACCCGGTCGTGAAGGCGCCCACGCTGGTCGCGGACGATGGCGGGGTGCTGATGGACTCGACGCTGATCCTGGACTACGCCGAGGCACTGGCCGCGGAGCGGGCGTCGTCGCGCAGCCTCATGCCGGGACAGGCGGCCGAACGCCAGCAAGCGCTGCAGCTCGTGGGCCTCGCGCTGGCGGCCTGCGAGAAGAGCGTGCAGATCATCTACGAGCACACGCTGCGCCCCGCCGAGAAGCAGCACGCGCCGTGGCTGACGCGTGTGCACGGCCAGCTCGCCGCAGCGCTGGAGGCGATGGACACGACGCTGGCTCGCAAGCCGCTGGCCTGCACGAGCGCAGACATCGACCAAGCTGGCGTCAGCTGCGCCGTGGCCTGGCATTTCATCACCCAGTCGGAAACGCTGTCGGCCACCGTCAGCACTGCCCGGTACCCGGCGCTGCAGGCGCATTCGCAGCGCGCCGAAACGCTGCCCGAGTTTCGCCGTGCGCCGCACGGCGATGGGACCGTGAGTGCCTAGACCCGCCGGTGCTCGAGCGCGGGCAACTGCGCCCTCACGGACGCAATCCGCTGCGGATCCGCATCGGCCAGCACCACGCCCTCGCCTTCGGCCAGGACGTCCAGCACCTGGCCCCACGGGTCGACGATCATGCTGTGGCCGTAGGTGCGCCGCCCGTTCTCGTGCGTGCCGCCCTGCGCGGCCGCGACGACATAACACTGGTTCTCGACCGCGCGGGCCCGCAGCAGCAGCTCCCAGTGCGCCAGGCCGGTCGTGTAGGTGAATGCGGCCGGCACCGTGATCAGGTCGCACGGCGGGTGCATCAGCTGGCGATACAGCTCCGGGAAGCGCAGGTCGTAGCAGACGCTCAGGCCCACCTTCAGCGCGCCGGCCTGTACGGTGGTCGGCACGGCACCGGCGCGTATCGCGAGCCCCTCGTCGTAACGCTCGCGGCCGTTGTCGTACTTGAACAGATGGATCTTGTCGTAGCGCACCGCGAGCGTGCCGTCCGGCGCGTAGACGCAGTTCGCGTTGAGCACCCGGTCCGGGTCGGCATCGCTCTTCAGCGGCAAGGTCCCGCCGACGAGCCAGACCCGGTGCTCGCGCGCGGTCTCGGCCAGCATGCGCTGGATGCGCCCGTCGCCGGGCTGCTCGGCGACGTCGAGCTTGTCGCGGTCGCTGCGGCCCATCACGCAGAAGTATTCGGGCAGCACAACGAGCTGCGCACCGCCGGCGGCCGCTTGCGCGACGAGGCGGCGCGCCGCGTCGAGGTTGTCGGCGACACGCGGCGTCGAGACCATCTGGATCGCGGCGACCTTCATCCGGCGTTCTCCCCTGCTGTCGTGGGTCTCACGGCTTCTTCGGCGCGGACGCGCCCGCCTCCGCCGCCGACGCATCTTCGCCCAGCTTGCGCTGCACCTGCTCGACCTTCGGATCCGCCCATGAGCCGCTGACGTGGAATTCGCGCGTGCTCGCTTCCATCAGCGGCTTGCGCAGGATGGTCTGCGCGAGGAACGCGCCGAGGCCGACGGCCGGATTGATCACGGCATAGGCGAGCGCTGCCGTGCCGGCGTTGATCTCGGGCACGACGACGACGCGCAGGTCCTGCGTCTCGCGCGCGATGTCGGCGCTGCCCTCCATCAGAACCAGCGCCTGCACGCCGCGCATCCGCAGGTTGTTGGTCTTCGCGACGCCTTGCGCGATCGTCACGTCGCCGGCCACGTTGTCGAACGCGAAGCCTTCCTGGAACACGTCGCGGAAGTCCAGCGTCAGCCGGCGCGGCAGCGACTGCAGGCTGAGCACACCGAGCAACCGCGCCGCGCCGGGCTCGGCCTTCAGGAACTGGCCGGCGTCGATCGCGACGTTGATCTGGCCGGCGAGGCTCGGGTAGTCGATCGCAAACGGCGAGCCGGTCCACGAGACCTGTCCCGAGAGCTGCCCCTTGCCGCCGCGGATCGCCTTGCTGGTGCCGAGCCGGTCCAGCAGCGCACCACTGTCGGCGAGTTGCAGCTTGAAGTCCATCACCGCGCGGCGCGCCGTGCCGCGGCCGCCGATCGCGGCCCAGTTGCCGGTCGCGGCGAACTGCGCTTCGGGCGTCGTCAGGTTCAGCTTGGTCAGCTGCCACTCGCGCTGGCCCTCCGAACGCGGCCCGCCGCCGCGGTTCACGGCCTCGATCTCGAGCTTGCCGAGGTGCTTGCCGCGCAGCTCGAAGTCGTCGATCACGATGTCCATGCCCGGGATCGTCGTCGTGCTCTGCTGATCGAGCAGGCTCTCGACCTGCTCGGCATCGCTCTTGGGCAGCGACAGCCGCGCGAACCGCGCGTGCACGCGCCCCGCACCGGCACCGCCGCGGCGCATGGGTGCGCGGTACTCGACGTAGCCGCTGAGCTGATCGGCGTCGAGGTTCGCGCGCCACAGGTTGCCTTCGTTCGAGATGCCGGCCACGAGCTTGGTGAGCTTGCGCTGGCCGGTCATGAATTCCTGCGCGCGCAGCGCGATCGTGTCGGGCTCGTAGGGCGAGCGGCTAGTGGCCGCTTCCCGCGCGTCGGGGCCGCTGGCGCCACCCGCACTGCCGCCCAGCTTGTCGAACACGGCCTCCCATTCGTCGGTGTTCACGCTCTTCAGGTTGAGGTTCGCGGCGACGCCGCTGCCCGGCAGCGCCGCCTGCTCGTTGACCCCGATGCCGCCGCGCAGCACGCGCGGCGCATCGCTGCCGAGCTCGCGCTGGTACAGCGCCTGCACGACATTGCCGAGCTCGACGCGCAGCGTGTCGCGCGGCATCTGGCCAGGCGCCGCCGAGCCCGCATCCAGTGCCGTCTGA
Source organism: Burkholderiaceae bacterium (assembly GCA_035280545.1). GTDB lineage: Bacteria > Pseudomonadota > Gammaproteobacteria > Burkholderiales > Burkholderiaceae_C > DATCSE01. The sequence goes on from DATEFR010000459.1 coordinate 9,074, forward strand.
TAACGCAGCGGCAGGGCCGCATCGGCCGGCTTGCCCAGCGGCTGCGGCAGGTTGATCGCGAGGCCGACCAGGTTGCTCGTCACGCTGATTTCGGGCTGGCCGCGCGCGAACGCCAGGCTCATCCGATACGCGGCCTGGCCCTGCAGGAACGTCGCGGCGCGCGCGGCGACATCGAGATCGACGGCGCGGCGCAGCCCATCGGCGCTCAGCGTCCCCTGGGCGTCGAAGCGCACGTTGCCGTCGGCTTGCGTGCCGCCGCCGAAGCTCGCGTCGCCCCCGAGCACGCGCGCGCTCGCGCCGACCACCGCAAAGCCCTTCTGCGTGAAATCGACGCGGCCCTTCGCGGCCAGCAGGGACGGACTGTCGGGCGTGATGCGCACATCGTTGCCGGCCAGCAGCAGGCTGCCCTTGACGGTGGTCTGTTCGACCTGCTCGAGCGGGATCGAGAGCCCCAGCTTCAGGTCCGCGGCGCCGCTGCCGGTCGCCTTGTCGAGCGTCTTGTTGATCCAGCCGCCGATCGGCGAGCCGTTGACCGCTTTCAGCATCTCGGCCAGCGGGCCGTGGGCCGCGGCGTCCAAGGTCAGCACCCCGTGCTCGAGGTTCTTGATGCCGCCTTGGACCCTGCTCCACTCGACCGCGCCGAGCTGCGCACGCGCATTGCGGATCTCCATGCTCGCCCTGTCGAACACCAGCTCGCCGTCGACCTGGGTCAACGTCGGCCACGGGGACGTGTACGCCGCCTGAGAACCGCTCGCGGGCAGGCTGGGCACGAACGCGAAGGCGACGTCTTCGACCTTCGCGGCGATGCGGAACTCGCCGTCGTTCGCCTGCTTCGCGTTGTAGAAGGGGAAGTCCGCCAGGTCGCCCTTGACCTTGAACGTGGCGCCGGCAATCTTGCCGCCGCGCACCGCGTACTGCACGTACTCGCGCGTGTGCTGCGGGAGGCCCAGCGGCAGGTAGCGCGCGGTACGCGCCGCCTCGGCGCTGGCGATCCGGCCCTCGAGATCGAGCCGCCCCGGAAACCGCGCCCCCCGCGCAGCATGCGCTGCGGGCGCGGCACTGGCGGCGCTCGCCGCAAGCGCGGCGGGCTTGGC
>DATEFR010000460.1:0-5924 GCA_035280545.1 Burkholderiaceae bacterium
CCGCGCCGTCAGGCGGCCGCGGCCAGATCGAAGATCAGGCTCGCTTCGGTCCACTTCCGGCCGGCCGGCGTCCACGGCGTGCTCGCCTGGAAACGCCACATCAGCGCTTCCCATGCGGCGATCCGCGGGTTCTCCGATTCGGCGCGCGCCATGCGCCCGGCATCGAAACGCGCGTCGTCGGTCTCCATGATCATGCACAGCCGCGTGCCGAGACGGTAGATCTCCATGCCGGTGACGCCGTGCTCGCGCAGGTGCTGCGTCACCTCGGGCCACACGGCCCGGTGATGGGCCTCGTACTGCTCGATCAGCCCGGGGTCGTCCTGCAGGTCGAGCATCAGGCAGTGGCGCATCGCATGGTCTCCTCTAGGCCGCTATGGGAGGGCTCGGTCCAGATGGACATAGCCGCCGTCGGGATGCAGCCACTGCCCCGTGGTATGGGCCGAGCGGTCCGACAGCAGGAAGACCACGAGGTCCGCGATCTCGCGGTCGGTGGTCATGCGATGGCCCAGCGGGATGCGCGCGACGATGTTCTGGAGCGCTGCGTCGGGGTCGGGCCGCGTCTGCAGCCAGCGCCGGTACAGCGGCGTCATCACCTCGGCCGGCAGCACCGCGTTGACGCGCACGCCGTGCGGCGCCAGCTCGGCGGCCCACTCGCGCGTCAGCCCGAGCTGCGCGGCCTTGGCCGCGACATAACCGCTGGTACCGCCCTGCCCAGTCAGCGCCGTCTTCGACGAGATGTTGACGATCGCGCCGCGCCGCGCCTTCAATTGCTCGACGCACAGATGCGCCATCACGTAGCCGTGCACCAGGTTCTCGTCGAGCGAGCGCAGGAACGCCGCCCGGCCGGCCGCCAGGCCGACGCCGTCGTTGGCGCCGGCGTTGTTGACCAGCGCATCGATGCCGCCGAAGTCGGCAATCGTGCGCGCCACCGCCGCGGTGCAGGCGGCCTCGTCGGCGAGCTCGAGCCGATGAAACGCGAAGCGCGGGCACAGCGCGCGCAGCTCGGCCTCGAACTCAGGCAGCAGCGCGCTGCGGCCGAAGATCACCGGCACCGCGCCCTCGCGCGCCAGTTGCAGGCTGATCGCACCGCCGATGCCGGCGCCGCCGCCGGTCACGATGACGATCTTGTCTTGGAGATGGAGGTCCATGGAACAGCTCTCCTCCTCAGCCGTGGAACGTGTACTGCGCCAGCGACTGCGGCTTCATCTCGATCGAATACCCCGGGCGGCGCGGCGGCATGTAGGCCGCATCGCGGATCACGCACGGGTCGACGAAATGCTCGTGCAGGTGGTCGACGTACTCGATCACGCGCCCCTGCTTGCTGCCGGCGATGCACAGGTAGTCGATCATGGCCAGGTGCTGCACGTACTCGCACAGCCCGACGCCGCCGGCATGCGGGCAGACCTTGAGGCCGTACTTGGCGGCCATCAGCATCACCGCGAGCACCTCGTTGACGCCGCCGAGGCGGCATGCGTCGATCTGCACGACGTCGATCGCGCCGCGCATGATCAGCTGCTTGAAGACGATGCGGTTCTGGCACATCTCGCCGGTGGCGACCTGCATCGCGCCCTTCATCGCCTCGCGGATGCGGCGGTGCCCTTCGATGTCGTCGGGGCTGGTCGGCTCCTCGATGAACCAGGGCTTCGCGAACGCGAGCTGCGAGAGCCACTCGATCGCCGGATCCACGTCCCACACCTGGTTCGCATCGATCATCAGCGCACGATCGGGGCCTATCACCTCGCGCACGATGCGCAGCCGGCGGATGTCGTCCTGCAGGTCGCGGCCGACCTTGAGCTTGAGGTGCGAGAAGCCCGCGTCCACCGCTTCCTGCGCGAGGCGGCGCAGCTTCGCGTCGTCGTAGCCCAGCCAGCCGGCCGAGGTGGTGTAGCACGGGTAGCCGCGCGCCTCCAACTCGGCCAGCCGCTCGGCCTTGCCGATGGAGCGCTCGCGCAGCAGCGCGAGCGCTTCGGTCGGCGTGATGCAGTCGGTGATGTAGCGAAAGTCGATCAGCCGCACCAGCTCTTCGGGGCTCATGTCGGCGACCAGCCGCCAGACCGGCTTGCCTTCGGCCTTGGCCCACAGGTCCCAGGCCGCGTTGACCACCGCGGCCGTCGCGAGATGGATCGCGCCCTTGTCGGGCCCGATCCAGCGCAACTGGCTGTCCGAGGTGACATGGCGCCAGAAGCGGCCCATGTCCGCAGCGATCCACTCGAGATCGAGACCGACCACCAGGTGCTCCATCGCGCGGATCGCGGCGCAGCAGATGTCGTTGCCGCGGCCTATCGTGAAGGTCAGCCCGTGCCCTTCCAGCCCATCGCGGTCGGTCTCGAGGATGACGTAGGCCGCCGAGTAGTCGGGGTCCGGGTTCATCGCGTCGGAGCCGTCGAGATGGGCCGAGGTCGGGAAGCGCACGTCCATGACGCGCATCGAGCGAATGGTGGTCATGAGCAAAACGGAACAGCTCTGGTCGTCAAGTCAGTCGTACAACACGGCCGCGATCTTGGGATCGGCGATGTTGGTCTTGTCGTACCAGAAGAACCCGGTGTCGATCACCTTCGGCAGCTTCTCGCCCTTCAGCGCCTTCACCGCGGCCTCGACGGTCTTGTAGCCTATGCCCACCGGGTTCTGCGTGATCGCACCGGCCATGCTGCCGTCCTTGATCGCGTCCTTCTGCTGCTTGCCCGAGTCGTAGCCGATGATCACGAGCTTGCGCTTCATCTCCCTCGCGCCGTTGACCACGCCGATCGCCGAGCCTTCGTTGGCGCCGAACATGCCCTTGAGGTTCGGGTTGGCCTGCAGGATGGACTTGGTGATCTCGGTGGACTTCAGGTGGTCGCCGCCGCCGTACTGCACGCTGACGACCTTGATGTTCGGGTAGGTCGACTTGATGCGGCCGACGAAGCCCTCGACGCGGTCGATGCCGGTGCGGCTGGTCTGGTCGTGCGCAACGACCGCGACCTCGCCGGCCTTGCCGATCAGCTCGGCCATCTTGTCGGCGGCCAGCGCGGCGGCGGCCTTGTTGTCGGTGGTCGCGGTGGTGACCGGAATGTCGCTGTCCACGCCCGAGTCGAACGCGATCACGGGGATCTTCGCCGCCTGCGCCTTCTTCAGCAGCGGGATCGCGGCCTTGCTGTCCAGCGCCGCGAAGCCGATCGCCTTCGGGTTCTTCGCCAGCGCCGCCGACAGCATGTCGATCTGCTTGTCGACCATCGCCTCGGTCTCGGGGCCCTCGAACGTGACCTTGACGTTCAGGTCCTTCGCGGCCTGCTCGGCGCCCGACTTCACGGCCTGCCAGAACTGGTGCTGGAAGCCCTTGGACACCAGCGGGATGTAGGGCTGCTGCTGCGCGAGCGCGGCGCCGCTGCTCAAGGCGAGTGTGGCGCCCAGCCCGAGGGCGATGCTCAATGCGCGTCTTGCGATCATGGAATGTCTCCTGGTTGTCGTGGTTGGGAAAGGCCGCGGGGAAATCAAGGGCGCTCAGCTGCTGCGGCGGCGCAGGATGTCGGTGTAGACGGCGAGGATGATGATCACGCCGGTCACGACGGTCTGCCACTCCTGCGCGACCGACAGGATTCGCAAGCCGTTGGTCAGCACGCTCATGATGAACGCGCCGATGATGGTGCCGAGGATGGTGCCGGTGCCGCCGGAGAGCGAGGTGCCGCCGATCACCACCGCGGCGATCGCATCGAGCTCGTAACCCTGCCCCAGCGCCGGCTGCGCCGAGTTCAGCCGTGACGCAATCAGCAGGCCGGCGATGCCGCAGATGCCGCCGCTGACCGAGTAGACGACGATCTTCCAGAAGTCGACGTTGACGCCGGACAGCCGCACCGCCTCCTCGTTGCTGCCCAGCGCGAAGGTGTAGCGGCCCAGCAGCGTCCGGTTCAGCACGATGCCGGCGGCGATCGCGACCAGGAACAGGATGAGCACCGCGTTCGGGATCGGCAGCGCCGGGACGAAATAGCCGATCAGCGACTCCTGCGAGATCGTCGGGAACTCCGGCGTGTCGTTGAAGTAGATCGGCTTGGTGCCCGAGATCACCAGCGACAGCCCCTTGAGCAGCATCATCATGCCCAGCGTCGCGATGAACGGCGGGATCTTCAGCTTCGCGATCAGCATGCCCGAGACGAAGCCGCTCAGCGCGCCGAAGAAGATCGCCGCGAAGATGCCGAACCAGATCGGCAGCCCGAGGTAGGTCAGGAACACGCCGGCCATCACCGCGCAGAACGTCATCAGCGTGCCGACCGACAGGTCGATCCCCGAGGTGATGATCACGAACGTGCAGGCGATCGCGAGCACGCCGTTGACCGCCGTGGCCTGCAGGATCGCGACCAGGTTGTCGGTCTGCAGGAAGTTCGGCGACGCGAAGCCGAAGAAGAGCATCAGCATCAGGAGGCTCGCGAACGCGAGCAGCTTCTGGCGCGTCGCAGGGCGGAAGAGCCGGCTCTTCAAGGCCGGCAGCAAGCCGAGGTTGGCCGTGGGCACTTCGGCAGTCGTCGCGGGGGCGGTGGTCTTGTCCATCTCGTCAGTCCACGACCACGCTTTCGCGTTGGGTCGCCAGTTGCATGATCTTCTCTTGCGTCGCGTCCTGAATCGGCAGCTCGCCGGTGATGCGGCCCTCGCACATCACGAGGATGCGGTGGCTCAGGCGCAGCACTTCGGGCAGCTCCGAGGAGATCACGACGATCGCCTTGCCCTGTGCGGCCAGGGCATTCAGCAGCTTGTAGATCTCGGCCTTCGCGCCCACGTCGATGCCGCGTGTCGGCTCGTCGAAGAACAGGATGTCGCAGTCGCGCAGCAGCCACTTCGCGATCACGATCTTCTGCTGGTTGCCGCCCGAGAGCAGCCGCACCGGCTGCTGCACCGACGGTGTCTTGATCTGCAGCTGCTTCACGTAGCGCTCGGCGGTGCTGCGCATGCCGGCCTGGTCCAGCAGCAAGTGGCCGCCGACGAAGCTCGCGAGACTGGCCAGCGCGATGTTGGTTTCGACGTCGAGCCCGGTGGCCAGCCCGAAGTGCTTGCGGTCTTCGGACAGATAGCCGATGCCATGCGCGACCGCATCGGCCGGCGACTTGATCGCGACCCGCACGCCATGCACGCGGATCTCGCCGGCATCGGGCTTGTCGGCACCGAAGATCGCCCGCGCGACCTCGGTGCGGCCGGCGCCCATCAGGCCTGCGAAACCCAGGATCTCGCCCTTGCGCAGCGTGAAGCTGACGTCCTTGACCGCGTGGCCTCGCGTCAGGCCGTCGACCTGCAGCACGACATCGTGACGCGAGGTGTCGCGGAATTCGTTCGCGGTATCGGCCAGCGCGCGGCCGACCATCATGCCGATGATGGCGTCGACGCTGGTGCCGGCCATCGGAACGGTCGCGATGTAGCGGCCGTCGCGCATCACGGTCACGCGGTCGGCGATCTGCTTGAGCTCGTCCATCTTGTGCGAGATGTAGACGATGCCGACGCCGCTCGCCTTGAGCTGGCGGATGATGCGGAACAGATCGGCGACCTCGGCGCTGTTCAGCGCGGCGGTGGGCTCGTCCATGATGAGCACGCGCGAGTCGAACGACAGCGCCTTCGCGATCTCGACCATCTGCTGCTTCGCGACGCTCAGCTCGCCGACCGGCGTGCGCGGGTCCAGCCGCAGGTGCATGCGCTCGAACAGGCGGCGCGCCTGCTCGTTCAACGCGTCCTCGTCGAGCAGCAGCCCGAAGCCCCGGCGCGGTTCGCGCCCGATGTAGATGTTCTGCGCGGCGCTCAGGTGATTCATCAGGTTCAGCTCCTGATGAATGATGCCGATGCCGAGTTGCTGGGCGGCGCGCGGGCTGGCGACCTCGACCGCCTGGCCGTCGACCTCGATCTCGCCGCTGTCCTTCGGGTAGATGCCGGCCAGCACCTTCATCAGCGTCGACTTGCCGGCCCCGTTCTCG
>DATEFR010000461.1:0-4860 GCA_035280545.1 Burkholderiaceae bacterium
GACGCTGCCGAACTTCAAGTCCATCGCCGAGCTCAAGGGCAAGAAGCTCGGGGTCACCGCGCCGGGCTCGTCGACCAACGTGCTCGCGAACTACGTGCTCGGCAAGGCCGGGCTGAAGCCGACCGATGTCGCGATCATCGGCGTCGGCGCGGGCAGCGGCGCGGTCGCGGCGATGCGCTCCGGGCAGATCGACGCGATCAGCAACCTCGACCCGGTGATCACGCTGCTCACGCGTTCGGGCGACCTGAAGGTCGTGTCCGACACGCGCATCGTCGCCGAGGCCGACAAGGTGTTCGGCGGCCCGATGCCGGCCGGCTGCCTGTACGCGCCGCAGAGCTTCCTCGAGAAGAACCCGGCGACCGCGCAGGCCCTGGCCAACGCGATCGTGCGGGCCGACAAGTGGATCCAGACGGCCGGTGCAAGCGACATCATCAAGGCCGTGCCCGAGAGCTACCTGCTGGGCGACCGCGCGGTGTATGTCGATGCGTTCCTCGCCGCGAAGGGCGCGCTGTCGGCCGACGGCAGCATCCCCGAAGGCGGTGCCGAGACCGCGCGGCGCGCGCTCGCGAGCATCGACCCGGAAGTGGCCGGCGCGAAGGTCGACCTCGCGGCGATCTGGACCAACGAGTTCGTCAAGAAGGCGAACGCAACGTATCCCAAGGGTTAGCAGGCGCAGCGGTCGTTGGTACAGTCGCCGGTCATGCCGGTCCCTGCTCCTGTTCCTGCCCATGCCCTAGTCCTCGCGAACGTCAGCTGCACCTTCGCGAACAAGGACGACCCCAGCCAGCGCTACACCGCGGTCCGCGACGTGAACCTCGCGGTCGGTGCCGGCGAGTTCGTGTCGGTCGTCGGGCCGACCGGTTGCGGCAAGAGCACCTTGCTGAACGTCGCGGCCGGGCTGCTCGCGCCCAGTACCGGCACGGTCACGGTGTTCGGCGAGGTGCTGTCCGGCCTCAACCGACGCGCCGGTTACATGTTCCAGGCCGAGAGCCTGATGCCGTGGCGCACCGCGCGGCAGAACGTGATGGCCGGGCTCGAGTTTCGCGGCGCGGCCGATGCCGCAGCGCAGGCCGACGAATGGCTCCGGCGCGTCGGCCTCGGCGGCTTCGGCGACCGCTACCCGCATCAGCTCTCGGGCGGCATGCGCAAGCGCGTCAGCCTCGCGCAGACGCTGGTGCTGGACCCGGACATCATCCTGATGGACGAGCCGTTCTCGGCGCTGGACATCCAGACCCGCCAGCTGATGGAGAACGAAGTCCTGGCGCTGTGGGCCGAGAAGAAGAAAGCCGTGTTGTTCATCACGCACGATCTCGACGAGGCGATCGCGATGAGCGACCGCGTCGTCTGCCTGTCGGCCGGGCCGGCGTCGCGGCCGATCGGCGAATTCGCGATCGACCTCGCGCGGCCGCGCGACGTCGCCGAGGTGCGGGTGACGCCACGGTTCGTCGAGCTGCACGAGGCGATCTGGGGCGTGCTGCGCGAGGAAGTGCTGAAGGGCTATCGACAGCAGCTGGCCGCATGAAGTACCTCCGCCTCTGGCAATTCGCGCTGCTGGTCGTGATCTTCGTGCTCTGGCATGTGCTGACGCGACCCGGGCTGATCCCGCCGTTCGTGTTCGAGAACGACCAGCAGGCCGCGTTCTTCTTCGGCGAACCGCTGAAGATCTTCGCGCGCATCGTCAACTGGTTCTTCACGAGCGCCGACATCTACCAGCACCTGTGGGTCACGCTGCTCGAGACCGTGCTGGCGTTCGGCATCGGCACCGTGCTGGGCCTCGCCTGCGGGCTGTGGCTCGCACTGAGCCCGGTGGCCGCGGCGATCACCGACCCGTACATCAAGGCCGCGAACAGCATGCCGCGCGTGATCCTGGCGCCGATCTTCGCGGTCTGGTTCGGCCTGGGCATCGCGAGCAAGGTGGCGCTGGGCGTCACGCTGGTGTTCTTCATCGTGTTCTTCAATGTGTACCAGGGCGTGCGCGAGGTCAGCCCGGTGGTGCTCGCGAACGCGCGCATGCTCGGTGCGTCGCGCAGGCAGCTGTTGCGCCATGTCTACCTGCCGTCGGCGACGAGCTGGGTGTTCAGCTCGCTGCACACCAGCGTGGGCCTGGCATTCGTCGGCGCGGTGGTCGGCGAGTACCTGGGCTCCTCGCGCGGCGTCGGCTACTTGATCCTGCAGGCCGAAGGTGCATTCGACATCAACACGGTGATGGCGGGTATCCTGGTGCTGACCGTGTTCGCGCTGCTGCTCGACGCGGCGGTCGGGCGCATCGAGCAGCGGTTGATGAAATGGCAGCCGAAGTCGGGCGAGACGGAAAAGATCTGACCCTGCTGGCCCCGTCGTCCCGCGCGGCGGGTGCGGCGCGAATCGGCCTGCTCGATTCGTTGAAGACGCGGCTGGCGGTCGCCGGCGCGATGCTGATTGCCGCGAGCGTGATGCTCGCGGTGCTCGTGACGCTGCGCGTGATCGACGCGCGTGTGCGCGATGCGGCGCTGGACAGCGAAACCGCGCAGATGCAGCTGACCGCGCGCATCGTGTCCGGCCGGTTGCTGACGCGCCAGCTCGCGCTGCGCCAGATCGCCAATGCTTTCGATCCGCGCCTGCTGGCCGACACGCCGGCGCTGCTCGAGTGGCTGCGCCAGCACCGAGGCCTGCTGACGCTGTTCGACTCGATCTTCGTCGTGTCGCCGCAAGGCCGTGTCGTCGCCTACCTCGACACGCACGGGCCCAAGGCCACCGACATCGACGTCAGCGACCGGCCGTACTACCGCCAGACGCTGACCGAACACGTGCCGCAGATCTCCGAGCCGACGACCGGGCGCGTCACCGGCGCGGCGAACATCTTCTTCACGATGCCGATCGCCGCGCCCGAACACGGCCGCCTCGACGCGGTGATCGGCGGGGGATTGCTGCTGTCGGGCCGCGAGCTCGTTGCCGATGTCGTCGACGGCGAGTCCGACAGCCACATCGGCCGTGTCACCGCGATCTTCGATGCGCGCGGGCGGCTGGTCGCGCACCCGAACGTCAAGGCGTTGATGCAGCCGGCCGAGTCCGACCCGCGCCTGGCCCCGACGGTGAAGGCATGGCGCGGCAGCGGCGCGGGCATCGAGCCGTCGGTCAGCGCGCGCCAGGCCGACGGTTATTTCCTGACGCTGGCCGGCGTGCCGCTGGCCGAATGGAACATCGTCACGAGCACGCCCGAGTCGGTGCTGCTGGGCAGCGTCACGCAGGCGCGGCGGCGCGCGCTGTGGCTGGCGGTCGCGCTGGCGGGGATCGGCGGCATGGCGCTGTGGGGCACGACGCTGTGGCTGCTCAAGCCGTTCGATCGGATGAAGCGGCGCGCCGCCGCGATGGAGCTGCTCGAGGAGGAGGCCGCGGTGCCCGAGCCCTGGCCGCGCGGCCGTGGCGAGGTCGGCGAGCTCGCGCGCGTGCTCGAGGCGGTCGAGCGGCGCGCCCGCGAGGGCGCGCGCGACCGCGCGAAGCTCGTGCAGCAGATGCGCTCGGTGCTCGCGCAGGCGTCGGTCGGCATCCTGTTCACGGTGGACCGCAAGATGGTGCTGGTCAGCCAGGCGCTGTGCCGCATGCTCGGTTATGCCGAGGACGAGCTGATCGGCCAACCGGCGCGCCTTCTGTACCCGAGCGACGAGGCCTACGCAGCGGTCGGCCCGCAGGTCGCCGCGGCGTTCACGCGCCGCGAGCAGTTCGACACCGAGCTGCAGTTCGTGCGCCGCGATGGCAGCCTGGTGTGGGTGCGCCTGATGGGGCGGCCGGTCGAGCATGCCAACGCGGCGCTGGGCACGATCTGGATCATCGACGACGTCGGCGAAATGCGCCACCGGCGCGAGCAGCTGGCCTGGGCCTCGAGCCACGATTGGCTGACCGGGCTCACCAACCGTCAGGCGTTCGAGCAGGCGCTCGATCAACTCGTGCACGACGACCGGCGCGCGAAAAGCCAGCGGCCGTTCTGCGTGCTGGCGCTGGACCTGGACCGGTTCAAGGCGGTCAACGACGCCAGCGGCCACGCCGCGGGCGATGCGCTGCTGCGCGAAGTCTCGGCTTTGATCGCGAACCGGCTGCGCCGCGGCGACATCGTCGCGCGCATCGGCGGCGACGAGTTCGCCGCGGTGCTGCTGGACTGCGATCTCGCGACCGCGACGGGTGTCGCGCAATCGATCTGCGATCAGATCTCGGCGTACCGGCTGGCCTGGGGCGGCGAGCGCCACGGCGTCGGCATCAGCATCGGCGTGGCCGAGAGCGACGCGGCGCTGAACAGCGTCGCCGCCATGATGGCCGCGGCCGACGCCGCCTGCTACCAGGCGAAGAAGGCCGGGCGCGGGCAGGTGCGCGCGGCGCCGCGCGACCCTCCCACCCCGCCATGACCGAGGGCGCCCGGCGCCGGCTTACTTCGCCGTCGGCATCACGAACTCGGCGCCCTTCGCGATCGACGCGGGCCAGCGCTGCATCACGCTCTTCTGCTTGGTGTAGAAGCGCACGCCCTCCTCGCCGTAGGCGTGCATGTCGCCGAACAGGCTGCGCTTCCAGCCGCCGAAGCCGTGCCAGGCCATCGGCACCGGGATCGGCACGTTGATGCCGACCATGCCGACCTGCACGCGGCGCGAGAACTCGCGTGCGACGTTGCCGTCGCTGGTGAAGCAGGCCACGCCGTTGCCGAACTCGTGCTCGTTGACGAGCTGCACCGCCTCGGCCAGATCCTTCGTGCGTACGCACGACAGCACCGGGCCGAAGATCTCTTCCTTGTAGATGCGCATGGACGGCTGCACGTGGTCGAACAGCGTGCCGCCGGTGAAGAAGCCGGCCTCGTGGCCCGAGACCTTGAAGCCGCGGCCGTCGACGACCAGCTTC